>NZ_AMYT01000007.1 GCF_000313915.1 Catellicoccus marimammalium M35/04/3 | reverse complement strand
ACTGTCGTTGTCGACTTCTATATAATAACAATATATCTATAGATATGCAAGTACTTTTTTCTATTTTTTTATCTATAAAATAATATTAATCCTCAATCAGTTCCACAACAGAAGATTCAACATATCCTTGCCAAATATGTTCTTGATCATATAAAGAATAATAAATAGTTCCAGACAAATGAGTATAATATCCTAAAATATACATCGTTTCATTAAAAAACACATCACTGTAATCATAAAATAGATCAAACTGTAAATTTTGCCATAAAGGATATCCTTTTTGAATTACTTTTCCTTCTTTTTCTAGGATTTCAAAATCGCTAATAGGTTCCTCATTAATGGCACAAGCATTGGCATTAACAAATCCTATCCAGTCTCCATTATCTCGCACTAACTCAACATAACGTTTCCCATTATCATGATGATAAATTCCATTAATTTTGAAAAATTCTTGATAACAAATTGCTGTCTTACCAACTTTTTCTTTAATATCTAGAGTTTTCCAAAGTGGATAATCATTTTTTTTGACGTAAGCATAAGCTTTTTGTTCTACAAAATTAGTCATATTTTACTCCTACTCTTTTTTATCAATGGAATAAGAAGTACTCTTATAAATCCATCTAGATTCATATAGTATTATTTAAAGCAATAAAAAGATAATTGTCAAACGATTTTTTACAACAAAAAAACTCCCAGACAAACTGGGAGTTAAAATTTCAATAGAAATTATTTTAATGTTACTGAAGCACCAGCTTCTTCTAAAGCTGCTTTTAATGCTTCTGCTTCTTCTTTAGCTACGTTTTCTTTAACTGGAGCTGGAGCACCATCAACTAAAGCTTTAGCGTCTTTAAGACCTAAACCTGTAGCTTCACGTACAGCTTTGATAACTTTAACTTTTTGATCACCAGCTGAAGTTAATTCAACAGTGAATTCAGTTTGTTCAGCGCCACCTTCAGCACCACCAGCAGCAGCTACAGCTACAGGAGCAGCAGCAGATACGCCAAATTCTTCTTCGATAGCTTTTACTAAGTCGTTTAATTCTAAGATAGTTGCTTCTTTTAATTCAGCAACGATATTTTCAATGTTTAATGCCATTATAATATCCTCCGATTAATAATTCTTTCTTTTTAATTGTTTCGTTATATTAGGCAGCAATTATGCCACGTCTTCTTCTTTTGCATCCGCAACAGCGTTGATAGCGTATGCCACGTTGCGAACTGGAGCTTGAAGAACAGATAGTAACATAGATAGTAAACCTTCGCGGTTTGGTAAAGCAGCCAATTCTTTGATTGCTTCCACTGAAGATACTTTACCTTCGATGATACCACCTTTAATTTCTAATGCTTCTGCTGTTTTAGCAAAATCATTCATGATTTTTGCAGGAGCTACTACGTCTTCATTACTGAAGGCAACAGCTGTAGGACCAGTAAATACTTCGTCTAATCCTTCTAAACCTGCTTTTTGTGCAGCACGTGTTAAGATACCGTTTTTGATAACTTTCATTTCAACACCTGCTTCACGTAATTGTTTACGTAATTCAGTTGCTTGTTCTACTGTTAAACCACGGTAGTCAACGATTACTACTGAAGCAGCGGCTTCAAATTTAGCAGCAACTTCTTCTACTAATTGCGCTTTTTTAGCGATATTTGCTTCACTCATCGATTTCACCTCCTATTTTTTGCTAGACATGAAATAAAAAAACTCCATGTCACCGCAGACATAGAGAGACGTTATGATTTTAAATCATTGTCCTCGGGTAGGAAATTAAGTGATTGCTCACACCTACTGTCTTCGGCACTTATAACCTTTATTAATATATCATGTACATTTCTTTTCGTCAAACTTTTTTTACAAAAAAAAGAGTGAGAAAATTCTCACTCTTGGATTTTATCTTTCAAATTAGAAAGAAGCAGGATTTACATGGATACCAGGTCCGAATGTAGTAGTTACGCTGATATTTTTGATGTATGATCCTTTAACTGCAGCTGGACGAGCTTTTGCTACTACGTCGTTGATTGTTGCAAAGTTTTCTACTAATTTATCTGTATCAAATGAAACTTTACCGATTGGAACATGAATGTTACCAGCTTTATCAACACGGTAAGTAACTTTACCAGCTTTTACTTCTTCAACAGCTTTTGTTACATCCATAGTAACTGTTCCTGTTTTAGGGTTTGGCATTAATCCTTTAGGTCCTAATACACGTCCTAAACGACCTACTTGTGCCATCATATCTGGTGTTGCAACGACAACATCAAAGTCAAACCATCCTTCTTGGATTTTTTGAACCATATCTTCATCGCCTACGTAATCAGCACCTGCAGCTTGAGCTTCTTTTGCTTTTTCGCCTTTTGCAAATACTAATACACGTTGAGTTTTACCAGTACCATTTGGTAAAACAACTGCTCCACGAATTTGTTGATCCGCTTTTTTAGGGTCAACGTTTAAACGGTAAGCAACTTCTACTGTTGCGTCAAAGTTAGCAAAGTTTGTTTCTTTTGCTAAAGCAACTGCTTCATTTACTGAATATAACTCGTTTGAGTTAACTTTCTTTAATGCTTCTTGCATTTTTTTGCTTTTTTTAGCCATTTTCATCCTCCTATATTGTGGTTATAACGGTAGTACCTCCCACATGATCTCATTTTTCAATGACATCAAACTGAGAAGCATTTGCTCACTGAATTATTCAGCGATTGTAATACCCATGCTTCGTGCAGTACCTTCTACCATGCGCATTGCAGCTTCTACATTCGCAGCGTTTAGGTCAGGCATTTTTGTTTCTGCAATTTCACGTACTTGTTCTTTTGTAACAGACGCTACTTTTGTACGGTTTGGTTCACCAGAACCTTTTTCCACTTTAGCAGCTTTTTTCAATAATACTGCTGCAGGTGGTGTTTTTGTGATGAAGTCGAATGAACGATCTTCATAAACTGAGATTACTACTGGAATAATCATACCTGCTTGGTCAGCTGTACGAGCATTGAATTCTTTAGTGAATCCCATGATGTTGATACCTGCTTGACCTAATGCAGGACCTACTGGTGGAGCTGGTGTTGCTTTACCTGCAGGAATTTGCAATTTAACAATTTTTTCTACTTTTTTAGCCACGAGTCATACCTCCTTAAGACCGTGATGTGGTTGAATGGAGCTCAAGATTTCTCCTCCCACGTATACTTCCATATCATACATAATTTTTTTTTATTTTTCAACCTTTTTTTCTGGCCAAACAAGAAATTTATTAATTTCCTCAAAAACTAAGGAATCTACAGGAAGATCACTGTGCCCTAAATCACTTAAAAGAAGAAATTGATTTTTAATTCCCTCTTTATTGAGAACACTTTCTAAAGATTTAACACTTTCAATAGGAACAATTCCATCATCTGTTGCGTTAATTTCTCCTGCAATATTTAACCAAGGTCCACATTGAACTTTATGTTCAGAAAATCCTTTTTCAATCGTTTTTAATGTAGGACTGGCAATTAATCGATCGTTTTTGTCCACTTGTTTTCCTAATTCATTATAAGGAGAGCCCAAAGTTACTACTTTTTGTAATTGAATGGGATTTTCTTGTTTATATTGTTGTTGAGCCAAATAGAAAGCTAATGCTACCCCACCTTGAGAATGAGCAATATAATCAATCGCATTGACCCTATGTTCTTGCAACCAAGAAAACACTCGGCTTAACCATTCTGCTTGTAAAGCATCAGGAGCATCATTATAAGAGAAACGAACTTGAACCAAAGGATGCTTTGCTGGTTTCCATTCGCCATCCAATTGGATCTCTCCATCGCGCGAAACAATAAGCAATGGTTCTTTTGTTCCACCTTTTTCTTCTAGTTCTTTTGTTAATCGGTCAAAAACATGTTCATCAGAAGGAGTTCCATGAATCATCACTGTAGTGACACCACTTTTTTTATTAGGAATAGGCTCAGCTTTTTTATTTTTTCCTTTTCCAAGGAAGAAAAGCATTCCTCCTAAAAGCAAAATCACTACAATGAGTAAAATTCCACGTTTCTTTTTCATTATCCTATCTCCTAACAAAAAAAGGTGCTCAACGCACCTCTTTTTTTACAATTGTTCAATTTCGTTACTACCTACTTCAATTTCGCAATTGGTATTTCCCATATCTGCTAATAGGTAAACACTATGTTCTTCATCATTAAAGTCTTTAATTTCTCCTGTAAATCCTTCAAATGATCCAGAAATAATACGTACTTTATCGCCAATCGCAAATGGACGTTCATGCGTAACACTTTGATCCATTTCATTTAAAATTGTATCTACTTCTTCTGGTAATAATGGAGCAGGTTTACTTCCAGCGCCGTGAGAACCCACAAAGCCAGTTACTCCTGGTGTATTACGAACGATATACCAAGATTCATCAGTCATTACCATTTCGACTAAAACATAGCCAGGGAAAATTTTATGTGTTGTAACTTTTTCTTTCCCTGTTTTTGTAATTCCACGTTCTTCTTCTTCTGGTACACAAACACGGAAAATATATTCTTCCATTCCCATGCTTTGAGCACGAGATAATAAATTCTCTTTTACTTTGTTTTCATAACCTGAGTAAGTATGTAAAACATACCACTGTTTTTCAAATGTCTCCATCTCATTCCTCTTTCTATGCTTATTTCAAAATAAAAAAGCGATTCATCACATATTGATATGATTTCACGCTATATCCTAATTCTCTTATTTCAAAATAAAACTCATCAAATGCGTTAATCCCCAGTCCGCTACGGCGAAGAAAATAGCAAAAATAAGTGTCATTTCGATAACCGTTAATACATCTTTTCGCCATTGTTTCCCAGTAGGCCATGTTACAAGACGCATTTCATGAGCAACACTTTTAAAAAATTGTCCGATTTTTTTCATTATGTTCTCCTTTTATTTAGTTGCTCGGTGAATTGTATGTGTTCCACAATATTTACAATATTTTTTAATTTCTAAGCGAGAAGCACGTTGAGCTTCAGAAATATTCTTCGTGTAGTTACGAGACCCACAAACCGAACAAGCTAATGCTACTTTATTATTTTTCACTTCTATTCCTCCTATTTACTATATCATATTTCTTAGTGAAATTAAATGACTTCTATTAATGGACTTGCTTGTGCTGGTGAAGTATCATGCAATTGAATTCCATTTTGAATGGGGATATCTTTTTTGGTTAAATAATCAGTCACCACTTCTCTTGCTAATTGTGGCATATTATTTTTAGGACTAAGATGTCCTAGAAAAACGTTTTTTGTTTGATTCCCTATCATTTCTCCTAATGCATACGCACCATCTTCATTAGATAAATGTCCTGTATCTCCTAAAATTCTCTGTTTTAAATGCCAAGGGTAAGGTCCAAATCGCAACATGTTTACATCATGATTGGTTTCCATTAAATACATATTGGCATTTCCTAATTGTTGATACAATCGTTCGCTACAATATCCAGTATCAGTTAATTCAACAAAACTCTTATCTCCTTGTCTTACCGTATAAAACTGAGGATTGACCGTATCATGCGATACTGGAAAGGCTTCAATTTCTAAATCTTCCAACAATTTTACCTCACCTGGTTCGATACAGCAAATTTGTTCTTTAGGAATTTTCGGATATTTTTCTAAAATTTCACACCATGTCTTTTCATTGGCATAAACATCACAACCGTAACGTTTGGCTAAAACTCCTAATCCTTTAATGTGGTCACTATGCTCATGAGTGACAAAAATCGCATCCACATCTTTCATCTCTCGATCGATACTATGCATTCGTTCTTCGATTTTTTTTCCACTTAGTCCAGCATCTAACAAAATTCGTTGTCGTTCACCTTCAATATAAAGGGAATTTCCTTCGCTTCCGCTAGATAAAATACTAACTTTCACTTTATTCTTCTCCCCTTTCAATATCTTTATTATTATTCCCCATTAAATGATTCGTCAACGCATTAACACGATAAATTTCTTCGATATTACTATTGTTTTTTACATTGACCATCCAAATCGGCAAATAAACGAAACTATCTTTTTCTTGATATACTTTTGCATAAGCTAAGGATAACCATTCAATGGTATCTCCTCGTGTTAATTTATTATTTAAAAATAGAGTATAAGCCGCATCTTCTCCTCGAATCAATTCCATTTTATCTCTTAATGGTTTAATTTCTGCTAGCTGTTGTTGCTCATATTTTTCTACTTTCTTCTCTTTCTCATTTTCTTCCACATGGAACACTACTTGAGCTGAGGTATCATCAATCGGAATCCCTTCATAACTTTGAGCATAACAAATATTTTTCTTATTTAAAATATATGGGAAATAATGATATTGATCTCCTTGAATAAAGTTTTCTTTTTGTGACATAAAATCCTTTAAATCTAAAGATAAGGATTCCTCCCCTTTTACGATAATCGGAGATTGCAATTGACTTTTAATTTTATATTTTGTTGCAGATACCGTTTGTGCTTTTAATGTTTTTGCTTCTTTTTCTAAAACTGCTCGTTTTCCTTCTAGATAATAACCATATCGTTGTTTTGTATCTAAAGTAGTTTCTAAAGTCACGCCTTCTTTTTTTAAAATTTCTTCGATAGAATCATTCGTATTTCCAATATTTTTACTTGTTTTTTCTTCGTTATAAAGTGTCAGAAAAAGATATCCATTTAAAAGGAAAAACGTAATGAGAAAAATAAATTCTATTTTACGGTAATTCATCGCGCTCCTCCTTTATTGATGACTTCATCTACTTCTTTCCACTGTCCTTTATATTCTACAAACCAAGTCGGAAGTAAAAGAACCGCTTGGTCATTTTCTTTATCTTTTTTCCAATGATATCCAAGCTTCATATCTTGAATTTCCTTTTCATCTATTCGTTGATTTAATTGTTTCCACACTTCTTTTGCTGATTGTACTTTTGTTTTACTATTGCAAGGCAATGGCAATTGTAAATTGATTTGATTTAACCAAATATCTAATTGACGATCTTGCTGTTTTAAAACAACACTTGAACCATAATTTGAAGCAAAAATAGGATATCCTTCAACAAAACAACGATATTGAATTTCTGAACCTTGATTTGTGAAATAACGCATTGGCCCAATCGTCGATCCTAATTGACCTACTACTTCTAAAAAGTAATGGTCAATATTTTCATCTTCTGATTTTGGTTTTTGGAAATGGACAATCCCTGTTTGATTATTGATACATAGATTTTCGCCATTTTCATTACGGAAATCAAGAACTGGTCCTTCTCCTTTTGTCGTCATATTTCCTGAATTACTAAATAAAGTTTGTAAAAATAAAGTATAAGAAGATATGCTCGTTAAATATCGATAGTTTGGTAATTCCATCTCTTCTTTTAATCCATAGATGTCTTTCCCTAAATATTCAACTGCAAAATTTCGATTTACTTTTTCTTTCACTTCATCTAAGGTAGGCTCCATGGCTCCTTTTAATTCTAATAAATAGAGTTCTTTATGTTTCTTATCTAAAAAATAAAGTTCTCTTCGTTCCCAATCATAAAAAATATTCGCAAAATTTAAATTCGACAAGGAACTATTGACTGGAAAATGATACGTATTGGCAAAAGTATCATAGTCCATACTTCCAGCATATTGTAATTCTAGCCAGTTTGCCTTTCGATGTAATTCTGTCCATTCTTTTTCTACATTTTTAGTAATACAACGAAAACTTCCCCAACGATTTTTTGCTGTTTGTTCTAATATTTGTTTTAATTTTTGCTCTTTACCAATAAAATATACTTCTTTTTGTGTTTTTACATAAGCTTGAGTCGGCAATAATAATTCTTTTCGACTTCTCACTTCTGATGGAGCAATTCCCTCTTTTTCTAGTGGCTGACTCACACTAACACCCATACTAATTTTCAATAAAAGAAAAAGGCTTAGAAGAATCATTAAGATTAGTCCTACTCGGACGCTATATTTACGAATCGTTTTCATCCCCAATCCTCCTCTTCATCAAAAGTTTCATATGGCAAGGAAATAAAGAAAGTAGAACCTTTACCTTCTGTACTATCTACCCAAATTTTTCCACCATGTGCTGTAATTACTTCTTTGGAAATCGCTAATCCTAATCCGGTTCCTCCCATTTCTCGACTACGAGCTTTGTCTACCCGATAGAAACGATCAAAAACTTTTCCTAAATCTTTTTTCGGAATTCCCATTCCTTCATCACTAATAGCCACAATGGCTTCACTATGAGTTTCAATTAAACGAACAGTGATGGTTCCACCTTTTGGCGAATACTTCATCGCGTTGTTTAAAATATTATCAAAGACTTGCATTAATTTATCTTTATCTGCTTCAACAAATAAATCACGACGAGTAAATTCACGTACGATTTGATAATTTAATTCTTCTTTTTCAATTAACATATCAAAACGATCTAAAATAAAGTTCAACATACCATTTAATTGAATCATTTCTAGATTTAATGGACTGCGACCTGCATCCATTCGTGAAAGATTTAGTAAATCAGAAATCATACGAATCATACGCTCTGTTTCTTCTTGAGTTACTTTTAAAAACTGTGGTGCTAATTCTGGATCTTGCCAAGCTCCATCATTTAATGCTTCTAAGTAACTACGCATGCTCGTCAACGGAGTTCTTAATTCATGAGAAACATTAGAAACAAAGTTACGACGTTCTTCCTCATTTTTTTCTTGTTCGGTTACATCATGTAAGACACAGACTAGACCATTCACAAATCCATTTTCTTGACGAATGACCGATAAATCTGCCTTCAAAATCGTTTGAACTCCATCGACTTCTCGATGAACAAAAATCGAAGACTCTTGTGCAAACAGATCTTTCAAACGATAAGTTCCTCGCCAACCAAGAAAATCTAAAATTGAAGTCCCTTCGACTTTTTCTAACGTCGTATTCATAATTTGCTGAGCCATCTCATTGATAATTAAAATTCTGCCTCGACGATCTGTCGCAATCACTCCATCGGTCATATGACGAAGAATACTATCCAAACGATGTCGTTCTCCTTCTAATACTTCTTGTGATTCTTCTACACGATCAGATAATTCATTAAAGGTTTCTCCTAATTGGCCTAATTCATCGTTCCCATAAACTTTTACTTTGCTAGAGTAATCCCCTCGAGCAATTTTTTGTGCTTGCTTTTGCATTTCATCAATCGGTTTTGTCAATTGACGAGAAACAAAAATCGCAATAATTAAACATATTCCCATCGCAATTAAAGCAGCCGTTAAAAAGATAATCGTTGTTTGCAATACTTGCTCATATTGACGTTCTAAATCACTTTCTACATATACTGCTCCAATCACCGTATCTCCTGAAGTGGAATAAATAGGTTGTACATTCGTATAAATCCGACGATTCGTTTGTGGATCACGTTCAACCGCATGATGAACAATTAAATCATTTAAAATTCCATATTCATTTTTTTGACCAATATTATTTTTTGATTGACGCTTACTTGTCGCAGCCAAAATGATTCCTTTATTATTAATGACTCGAACTTCTAAAATATTATTTTTTGTAAAATCAATAATTCGCTGTTGAATTAACCCCGTATCTTTTGGGTGTTCTGAAAGATCCATCCCTAAATTATTGGCCAACATTTCTACTTGTTCATTTGTCGTAGTTTCAAAATTATTAATGGTTGTTTCTTCTAAACCACGAATAAAAATCGCTCCGACAATCTCAACAAATACTAAAAGTAAAAGTGTGAATACCGTAGCGATTTTAACATGAATAGAAGAAAAAAAATGTCTTTTTTTCGTTTTACGCATTCGTTCCATCCTGTTCTGGACTCTTCAAATAATATCCCACTCCACGACGAGTCATTAACCAGTTTGGGTGACTTGGATTATCTTCAATCTTTTCTCGCAAACGACGAACCGTTACATCTACCGTACGAACATCGCCAAAATAATCATAGCCCCATACTGTTTGTAATAAGTGTTCACGAGTAACCACTTGTCCTAAATGTTTTGCTAAGTAATAAAGCAATTCAAATTCACGATGAGTCAATTCGATCATTGTCCCATCTTTAGAAACATTATAAGCATCAGGATAAATCGTAATATTTCCAATCGTTAATTCCTGATTTTTTTGTTTTTCTTCCACAGGAGCAGCACTCGTTGTATGACGACGTAGATTCGCTTTTACTCGAGCTACTAATTCACGATTTGAAAATGGTTTTGTTACATAGTCATCTGCGCCTAATTCTAGTCCTAAAATTTTATCAATTTCTGAATCTTTTGCCGTAACCATAATAATTGGCATATCATGATTTTTTCTTACTTCACGACAAACTTCTAATCCATCTACTTTTGGTAACATTAAATCTAAAATAATTAAATCTGGGTTTACTTCTTCTACCTTTTCTAACGCCTCTTCGCCATCATAGGCAGTAAAAACTTCATACCCTTCTTTATTTAGATTAAATTTTACAATATCAGAGATTGGCTTTTCATCATCTACTACTAAAATTTTCTTCATTTCCATCCCTCCTGTATTTTTTCATTATACCATACTTTCAAGATTCATTTTTTCTTGTTCTCTCGCACAAAAGATTAATCATTTTTTAATTTTTCTTATTTTAATAAGATATATTTGCAGTTTCTAGCAACATATGTCAACATTAAAATTAGAGTGTGTAAAATTATTTTCACTCTTGAATTGAAAAAACGAAAAAGAAATGAATTTTTTTGTGATTATCAATCATTTGATTTTTGTAAAATTAAATAGCATGAACAAGTGCAGAAAGGTGGAGTTTCATTGAAATTAAAGATTACAAAAAAACAATTGATCGAACACATTTTTCTACTAGCGTTTATTTTAATCTTCGTTAGTGCATTTCAACACTTTTTTGGTTCTGAAAGTATTTTTATTGCGGCGTTTTCTGTAACTGCATTATTAATGTTTTCTAGTATTTCTTTACAATTACCAAGAAGATTGTGTTGCTTAATCTTCCCAATTCTATTCGTGTTATCTGTGCTATTACCCTATTTAATTAATATTGCACATAACGTATTTATTGGAAGTTTAATCATTATTATTTCTGTATTAATCTTCCTATTTTTCTTGGGACCTAGTTTACAATTCCAATCTTACGTTCCTTTCTTATTCTTATATGCTTTAAATATTAACTCACCGGTAGAAGATGCACCAGAAATGATTCTTGCTAGTTTCATTGGTGGTTTGATTGTTTCACTAGTATATTTCTTAAGTCATAAAGATAATCAAACATATTCTTTACGTGAAATTCTTCTTGTAGAGTTTAAAAACCATTTGCCATTTATCATTAAAGTAATTGTTGGAATGGTAATTGCTTACATCATCGGTTTCTACTTAGATGACTTAAAGACTTCTTGGATTGTCGTAACTGTAGTTTCTATCACTGAGTTAGATATTCAAAGTACAAAAGTAAAATTATGGCAACGTATTATTGCCACGATTATTGGTATTTCCGTATATAGCGTATTCTTATACTATATTATGGATCACTTCCCAACGATTGTACCTTTATTATTAATCTTAATTAGTTACATCTACACATTCTTAAATAATTACTTTGTGAAGATGATTTTTGTTACCTTTAACTCGTTAAATGCAGCGATTGCTACCGATCACTTCCCAACTGTACAAATGATGAGTTCACGTATGATTTTCATTATTATTGGTGCAGCGATTGTTATTGTTATTTCCCTATTGTTCAATTATTTCTATAACAAATATCAAAAAGAACATCATGGAACACAAAAGAAAGTGGTAGTCTCTTCTAGCAGCGGACAAGTCGTAACGAACACTTCTGGAAAAGAAGAAGTAACTAGTGAAAAGGACAAGAAAGAAGAAAAAGTACAAGATAAGAAAGAAGAAAAAGTACAAGATAAGAAAGAAGAAAAAGTACAAGATAAGAAAGAAGAAAAAGTCTAGGAAAATTCCTAGACTTTTTTTATATCAAAAAAAAGAGTTCTTCAAAGAAGAACTCTTTTCTTATCTCATTAGTTTAATACTTCAGCGTATTTTTCTTTAGAGATTTTCTTAATCATTGAGCATAAGATTAAGTAACCAATTACGATGAATACGATTACTGAGATCCAAGCTGGAACGTATCCCATTGAATCTGCAACAAATCCGAAGATTACGTTACCAATCGCAAATCCGATCGCAAAGAAGATACTGAAGATACCTAATGTTTCACTAGATTCTTTCATACCGAATAAATCTTGAACGATTACGGCTGGACCTGACATGTAAATGAATACTGTGAATCCATATAAAACAGCCCAAACATAAGCTAACCATGTCATATGTGGGTTTAGACCTAAAACGATCATTGCACCAGCAGATAATAATTGTAATACAAAGGCAATATTTGCTGAGTGGAATACACCGAATTTAGAGAATAATACTCCACCACCAACGTTACCAACTAAACATGCAATCGCGAAAGTTGATCCTACGGTACCAACGATAGCTGCTGATAAATGTAATGAGTCAAAGTAGTTTGCATATTGCATTGATTGCGCTGAAACGTTTAATCCAATAAAGAACATACCAGATGCTAAAATCCAGAATGATGATAATTTACGAGTTGCAGCGGCACCAATACCACGTAATTGAGGCATTTCTTGTTTTTGTTCTGAGCTTGTGTTTTGTTGTGAAGATGTTGCCATCTTACGGTCATGAATCATTGTGAATAATACAACGATACCAACTACTAAAGCAGCAATTGCTGCGTATAAATAAACTTTGTGTAATCCTGCAACACTATTTTTCGCTAATTTGTTTAATAAGTTAGCAAATAATGGTTGTAAGAAGAAGTTACCAATTGAACCACCGGCAAAGGCAATACCTAAAGCTTTTGCTTTAGATTTTTCATCAAACCATGTTCCGATTAAGTAAGGAACCCCTAAACCTGAGTAAACTACACAACCAATTTGAATAATTGCATTCGCTACGTAGAATAACCATAATTGTGTAGCAATAGCATTCAAGAATAAACCGATCGCTGAGAAGATTAATCCTCCAACCATTACTAATTTAGTAGAGAATTTAGCGTAAAATTTACCACCAAATGGAGCTACTAATGATGATGCTACCGCACCAATTGTAAAAATAAATCCGATACTTGCTAAACTAAAACCAAAGTCTTGTTTTAAGTAGTTGATGAACAATGGAGGAACGTTTTGAGCAATACCATAAGGAATCGCTTGTAATAACATACATCCAAAAACGATCATCAAATGTTTAGCATCCATTTTTTGTTTTTCAGACATAAAATTGTCTCCTTTCCTTTATAACTTTCATACTATAAGTAGTTCTTTTTTCACAAGTCAAAACTTACATTTTTTATTTTAATTAAAATAAAAATTATTTCCACTATTTTCCAATATATTTTCGATAACTTTTTTTTAGAAATTTGACTTTACAAAAAAACATTATGTAAAAATAAAAAAAGTTGTTTTCTTTTCAGAAAACAACTTGAAAACAGCTATTTTTTACCTTTAAACAAACCAAAAATTCCACGTTTTTGTGATTTCTCGTAGAATGGAGTCACATCTTTAACATATTCTTGTGCCTCAGGCTCAGTATAAGATAAAAATTCTAAGGATTCTTTATCTGGTAAAACTGGATAAGCTGCATCGCGTAAATCGCCTAAAATACTTTTACCGTCGCGTTCTTTGTCCATAACTACTAAGTAATGAGTTTTATCTAGATATTCTTTTTCTAATAAGTATGCACGGTGAACGTTTCCTTGCGCATCCATTTCTTTCGATAACACTTTTTCTAGCTCTTCATTGTGAGCATCTTTTTTAATTTGATATGCTTCTGCATCTTCTAAATTCTCAATTGCTTCTTCTTCTGCTGCTAAACGTGCTTTTTCTTGACGTTGTTCTTCTTCTAATAATAATTCATGATAATGAGCAAATTGAGGAGCTTCAATTACTACATTGTGAGTAAATGGATTAATTGCAAAACCATTGACTCCTTCACTTGTCTCAATCAATGCTTCAAAACGTTCAAAAGTCATTTCAATTAAATAATGTTCTTTGGCTGCTAAATCAATTCCTGCTTTATTGACCTCATATAAATCAGTAAAAGCTGGAAAAACTTTTTCTCCCGATTCATTTTCCAATGGAATTACTTGCATTTCGCCATCTTCTTTAATAGTTGCAACTTGTTCTTCGGTTACAGATTCCACATCTTCTTCATTTGGAATAATGACGGGCATCAAGAAACGGAAGCTAGCAAAAGCATTATAAATTTTTTCTTCTAATTCAGCAGAAGGATGATCACGCAATTCATCCATCATACGACTCATTGGATTGCGTAGCATTTCACGATCTTTTTCTTCTTGTAAAATTTCTTGATAACGAGCTAATTGGCGATTACGAATCACTAAGTTGTAATGGAAAGGATCAATAACAAAACCATCTGCACTTTCATTTTCTGATAACATTTCCATATAACTGTGCATATCCATTTCTAATAGGTAGATATCATTTTGCTCTAAATCTACTTCCCATTTATCTACTTCATCCATACTCGTAAATGCTGGATATAAAGAAGCACCCTCTTCATCGTTGAATTGAGCAACACGTAAGTTAGATCCTGGCGTTACTCGTACGACACGACCTTCTAAAATCGTCATATCCTCTTTATTTTCAATGACTACTGGCATTAAGAAAACTGCATTTTCTAATTCCAAATAAACATTACGTTCTGATTCAATGGATGGATATTCCATTAAAATATCGATGCTTTGTAATAATTTTTCATTATGTTCTTTAAATTTATCCATTTTCTCTCCTCCTAATTCTTCTTTTATAGTATAGCATTTTATTCACAATTCGCCTATCTTCGACCAAACAAATCCAATTGTAATTGTTCTTCTGATTGAACTTGTAATTTTCCAATACTGATTCCTAAAAGTTGAATTCCTTCCTCTAAATGGAGATACTCTTCTGCTAATTGTAAAGCAACCCTTTCCATTTCTTGTGCCTCTTGTGTTCGATGAGGAAATTGAATTTGTCTTGTTTGAGCATTTTTATTTGGATAACGCCATTTCAGTGTTAGCACATTTCCATAATATTCTTTTTCTTTTAATTCTATCGCTATACGCTCTGTTAATTGCCGAAGAGTTTGTTGTAACATTCCTTCGTCTAATAATGGAGGATGAAAAGTTCTTTCAGTACCAATAGACTGTTTTTTTCGTTTATATTCGACAGGACGTTCATCAATTCCTTGTACTCTTTGATATAAATCATAACCAAATTTACCAAAATTTTGAATCCATTCCTGTTCTGAATAGCGTAAAACATCCCTTCCATAATGAATTCCTAGTGCCTTCATTTTAGGTAATGTCTTTTTCCCAATTCCTTTAAATTTTTCAATGGGTAATTGGGCTAAAAATTGTGGGGCTTGCTCTTTTGTAATATAGGTTAAACCACATGGCTTTTGATAATCAGAAGCTAACTTTGCTAGAGTTTTGTTATAGGAAACGCCTGCCGAACAAGTTAACTGTAACTCTTCCCAAATTTTATATTGAATCATCCGTGCGACTTGAATAGCTTCTGTAATAGTTTGGCAACGATGACTAACATCTAAATAAGCTTCATCTAATGCAATTGGTTCAATATATGGCGTAAAAGAATGGAAAATTTCTTGAATTTGTTTTGAAATTTCACGGTAATAATTTTTTCGCACTGGACAAAAAATGAGTTGAGGACAACGACGCAAAGCTTCTTTTGCAGACATAGCGCTGTGAATTCCATATTTTCTTGCTTCATAGTTTGCAGTTGTGACTACTCCATGCCCAAAGTTTTTTCTTGGATCAGGGGAAACAACAAGCGGTTTATTCTTCCATTGTGGATGATCTCTCATTTCGATGGATGCAAAAAAAGCATCCATATCAACATGAATAATATAACGATCCATAGCTTTACTCATTTCCTTATATATAGAAGAAAAGAGGTTGAATACTCAACCTCTTTTTGATTATAAATTCTCACAGTTTGTGAAAACTTCAGAAACATCTTCGTCATCTTCTAATTTATCAACAAGACGCTCTAATTGTTCTAAGTCTGCTCCTTCTAGAGGAACTGTAGTTTGTGGAATCATTGTTAATTCCGCACGTGCTAAAGTAAATTCTTTTTCTAATGCATCACGGACAGAAGTAAAATCTTCTGGTGCAGTGTAAATTTCAAATACTTCATCAGAAGTAACCAAATCTTCCGCTCCTGCATCCAATACTTTTTCTAACATTTCATCTTCATCCAATGCTAACCCTTCACGTTCGATTGCAATATATCCTTTACGATCAAATTGATATGCTACAGAACCACTTTCACCTACAGAACCACCATTACGAGTAAATGCAACACGAACATTTGTTTGCGTACGGTTTTTATTATCGGTTAATGTATGAACTAAAATCGCTACTCCTTTTGGTCCATAACCTTCAAAAGTTAATTCCATATAATGATCGCCAGCACCAGATTCTGTTGCTTTTTTAATGGCACGTTGGATATTATCTTTAGGCATGTTTTCTGCTCTTGCTTTATCCATCACTAAACGTAAAGAAGAGTTAGCTGTTGGATCTGGACCTCCAGCTTTCGCTGCTACATAAATTTCACGAGATAATTTTTGGAAGATTTTTCCACGTTTTGCATCTTGTGCACTTTTTCTTCCTTTAATATTATTCCATTTTGAATGTCCTGACATAATCTCTTTTCTCCTCTATTGACTTTCTTTTTTGTCTAATGGTTGCGACGTTTTACTACTAAGAAGTAATAAACGATAACAGCAACAAGTGCAATGATTGCTGCACCAATTAAGACTAGATTTTTTTGTTGATTCATTCCTGTTTGTGGCAAAGTCAAAGTATCTTTATCTTTGGCTGAGATATTTGATTTTGTACTTGGAGTAGAAATTCCTAAATCTTCACTTGTAGTTGTTGGGAAAGATAAAGGAGTCCCATCACTTGCAGATAAACCATCAAGATCTAAACCTCCTTTTGGAAAACTTAATCCATTAGAAGTATCAGATAATCCTCCTTCTCCTAATCCTGAGTTACCAAAAAGGTCTCCTAAATTAGAAGGAAGTCCTGGAAGGTGAGGTAGACTTGGTTTTGTTAAATGAATCTTATTTAAAATATCTTTAAAATCAGGAAGAGTAAATCCTGGGTATTGATCTTTTAAATGTTCAAATTGTTCTTGTAAAAATTTCTTCAAAGAAGCTAAGTCTTTAATAACTCCATTTTTAATGGCTTCTTCGATTTTTTTCTTCAATTGTTCTTTGATTTTTTCAAATAACAATGGATCTTTTAATTCAAAAGAAGGTTCTTTTTTCGCTTCATAAGCAAAAGTTACTCCAGGAATAACGGTCCAAACTCCATCCACTTGTTGTTCTAATAATCCATCTTCTCCTAAACGAACACGGACTGCTTTTGGTGTTTTATAGCCAGATAATTTTTGCGGAATAATAGAGTATGTATGACCTACTGGTAAATAACCATTGAAACGGAAAACATATTGTCCCGTTGTTTCATCTTTAATTTTTACATAAGTAGGTAAGTGATGATCAATATCTCCTTGAACCACACTCTGAATAGGAACTAATCCTTGACGACAGTTATAAACAGCGTCATTTCCTGTCACTTTTGGTTTTTGGTAGAATGGTAAATTTGGAAAAATGACATAGTAAGATAATGCCTTTCCATTTTCGTCTACTGCAGGTAGGTTTGGTGATTGGTATGTCCATACTTTCCCATTTTTACTTACAACTTTTGCTTTTGTCACAGGAAGGCTAGAATCTGGACATTCAATCGGTAAGATTAAACTTTTAGGACGATGTAGGTCACTACTATCATTAAAAGTAATTGTTCCTTTTAGTGAAGTAACTTTTAAACGATAAACAAAGTTTGTTCCATTTTGGACTAATTCATATTGTTTTGCTCGTCCCATAGACGGAGTGATTGTGTAATCCTCTGCTGTAGCTCCAGGAGCTGCTTTTAATTGATAAGCAATTCCATTTTTCAAATTTTTAATTTGAGGAACTACTTTTTTCCCTGTCTTTTTATCAACAACAGTAACAGAAACTAAAGGATGGTTTGGTACCATTAAAGGACTAACTCCTTGATTGTCTACCGTAACTGTTCCTTGAATAATTGCTTTTTTCTTTAATGTGACGGTCACTTGTTTTGGATTAGTAACGGTAGCGGAAGCTACATAATCATTTGCCACAGAAAATGGCTTCATCACAGATACCTTTACATCCTTCATCGGAATCAATGGACTTTTCTCAAATTGGAAAGACCAACTATTACTTGCTTTTGCAGTCGCAAAGGCAAAAAATCCTTTTCCACCACGTAATGTCAACTGAATTTCAGAAACAGCTGGAGCGCCTCCTTCAAATTGAATTTGTCCTTGAACGACTTGTGGTTTTAACGATGGAAAATGTGGCTTATTACTTCCTGATCCTATATTTGGTTTTGAAGTATCTGGTTTATTTCCAGAAGTTGATCCATCAGATACATTCGGTGTATGCGAATCTTTGTCTGTTGATTCATTATTAGAAGAGTTAGAATCATTCACAAATAAATCAGGTAGATCCAACTCTTTTGATTTGGTCATTTCTTCATAAGTTGATTGCAAAGAATCATCCGTTGAACTAGCATCTGCTTGTTGGGCATAACCAATACCAGAAATTCCTAATAGCGCAATCAACGTTAACCAAGATTTTTTCATCTTCATTGGAATACTCCTTTCATTATAAGTTTATAATTCTATTTTACTCTTTTCTTTTTCTCTTGCCAATCATTTGTTAATCTTGGAACAAATGCATTTGACCTACTCGTTCTTCATTATTTGTTTTTCTTGGATGCGATTTTTTTTGACTCATTTGATCCATCATTAACGTCATTAACTGCTGATTAACCGTTTGCATATGACGTACTAATTGAGTATATTCAGTAAAAAGATTTTGATAACGTTCTTCACTTTCTTCTAAGGCTTGTTCTAAATATTTTAACTCTTCTTGCATTGAGCGTTGATTTTGCTTTGGTGTTTCCTTTGGTGCACTAGGATTTTTAAATAATTGTTCTAATGCTACGACATAAGCTGCTCTAATTTTTAATGGTTCTTTTGTTGTATCCACATAGGATTCATACTTTTCTGGTTCTTGATTTTTAATTTGATTTAGCTTTGTATAAACGGTAGTTCTTGGGACAGAAATATGTTTGGCAAATTCATTAAACGTTAAGTCTTTCATTCTGATTCCTCCTCTGATACAAAAAAAGGACTGATCACTCAGTCCTAAATGTCATTATTTTGCTAAAGCTTGTTTTGCTTGTTCTGTTAATGCAGTGAATGCAGCCATATCATTTACAGCTAATTCAGCTAACATTTTACGGTTAATTTCGATACCAGCTACTTTTAAGCCATGCATTAATTGGCTGTAGCTCATACCATTCATACGTGCTGCCGCATTAATACGTGCAATCCATAATTTACGGAAATCACGTTTTTTCTGACGACGATCACGATATGCATAGTTATATGAGTTCATTACTTGTTCTTTAGCTGTTTTGAACAAAGTATGTTTTGAACCATAATAACCTTTTGCTAATTTTAACATTTTTTTACGACGGTGACGAGTCACTGTACCACCTTTAACACGAGCCATTTTGCTTCCTCCTAATTACTTTCTTTATTATTTAGACCGATTATTTCCATTGAGATAATTGTTGTTTGATACGTTTCATATCGCCTGCAGATACCATAGCTGCTTTACGTAATTTACGACGTTGTTTTTTAGTTTTGCCATGGAATAAGTGGCTTGTATACGCATGATGACGTTTTAATCCACCTTTACCTGTACGTTTGAAACGTTTTGCTGATCCACGGTGTGTTTTTTGTTTTGGCATGTTTATTTCCTCCTCAAAATCTTTTTATTCTCTATTTGTCTGTCTTAGGTGCTAGTACTAAGAACATACTACGTCCATCCATTTTTGCACGTTGTTCTACATTGGCGATATCACTTACTTCATCTGCCAAACGAGTTAGTACTTCTTGACCAATCTCTTTGTGGGTAATGGCACGACCTTTAAAGCGAATAGAAACTTTTACTTTATCACCTTTACCTAGGAATTTACGTGCGTTACGCAATTTCGTATTAAAGTCGTTTGTGTCAATGGTTGGACTTAAACGTACTTCTTTAACACTAATTACTTTTTGTTTCTTACGTGCTTCACGCTCTTTCTTTTGTTGTTCAAAACGGAACTTTCCATAATCCATAATACGAGCCACTGGGGGTTTCGCATTAGGCGCTACTAACACTAAATCTAAATCTGCAGCATCTGCCATTTTTAATGCATCTGCTTTACTTTTAATACCTAATTGATTTCCTTCGGCGTCAATTAGTCGTAATTCACGGGCACGAATTCCGCCGTTTACCATCATATCCTTAGCTATGGTCATTCACCTCCAAGTTTTATCAGAGAAAAATGCAGAAAAAAACGAGTCTCACGTTGAGAGCTCGCACCGATTCTAATACTTACTATTATAAGAAAAGAATATCTGCCCAGTGATATATTCAACTCAGGCGAGAAGCGGAGCCTCTGCTTTTATTTCTCACATTCGCTATTATAGCAAAAAATTATTCACCTGACAAGACAAAAAAAGAAGGAGAATGCTCCTTCTTTTTTTTAAATAAAATCAAAATGTTTTAGCGCATGGAAAATTCCATCTTCATCATTACTGGTTGTAACATAATCAGCAATTGCTTTTGTTCGCTCTACTGCATTTCCCATCGCGATCCCAGTACCTACAGTTTGTAACATTTCATAATCATTATTCCCATCGCCAAAAGCATAAGAATGATCAACGGGAATATTTTTCAAAGTCAAAACTTCTTTTAATGCGGTTGCTTTTGAATTTTGTACTGGCAATAAATCAACCGCAAAAGAATGCCAACGAACCATACGTAAAGTTTCAGGTAATGTCTTTTGTAACTCTTTGGCTTCTTCTTCTTCAATAAAAAGCAATACCTGACAAATTGGATCTTGGATTTCTGATAATGCACGGTAACTTGGAATCCCTTCACCAAAACTATTCATGGCAGTGACGGCTTTATCGCTCATTTCTTCTTGTAAACGATAGGTATGATTTCTTGTTACTACCGCACATTCTAACTGTGGATGATTTTCTATTAATTGTTGTAATTCTTTTTTATCTACATAGCTTTCATAAATACGCTCATTTTCAATGACTGCTTCTGCTCCATTACAAGTAATGTAACTATCTAGGTTCAATTCTTTAATAATAGGAGCAGCTTGACTCTCTGATCTTCCAGTTGCAATCATTACAATATGTCCATCTTTTTGTAGCGCATGTAGAGCTTCTTTTGTATGTTCTAATATTTTTTTCTCACTATTATAGAGTGTTCCATCAATATCAAAAGCAAATAAACTTTTCATTATCTTCTCCTATATTCTGCGTAAAATATGAATCGTATAAGGATCCATTGCATAATCATCTTTAATTTCTATGGTCGATGGTTCTACTTGACAATCATTATTAACGACCATTTGTAAATAAGTTCCACTTGGAATATGTGCATTTTTCTTTTCTTGACTTGCATTAAAAGCAAAGATTTCTGTATATGTTCCTCCCTGTAAAGAAAAAACTAATACTTGCTCAGAAGCTTGCAAGATTTGACTGGCTTCTTCCATATCCACATAACTTTGTAAATGAAGTAACGTATCTTGTTCACGTAAACGCCAAAATTGATATAGATTACGTAATTTTTGGCGTACTTTGTGTGCAAAATCAAGCGTCATTGTTTCTGAACTAATCACTGGGAAAAGAATCGACCCTTGAGCACAAAGTAAGCTCAAGACTGCAAAATATTGTTGTGCACTTTCTTTTTCTGTACGTTCTTCTACTAATGGAGGAATCGTTTGTAACACCTGTTTTGGTAAAAGAGAATGTGCATCTTTTCGTTGACTGTTTGCCATTAAACTTTGGAAGAATTTTAATTCTGCTCCGTCGACTCCTAAAATCATATTTTGTAAATCATGAGATAAATGATGATTTAATTCAATCAAATCTAAATATTGTGTCATTCTTGGTTCAATCGAATCTCCTTCACAATCACAAATCCATAATAGATCATTTCCTTGGACATTTTTCATCTCTAACCATTCAGCAAGTAATTCTGAAGGATAAGTTTCTGTATGCGATAAAATAAATCCATCTACATGATATTGCTCTATCCAAAGACGACAAGTATCCGTTAAATAGCGTTGCACCATAAAGCGTTCACAAGCTAATTCATTTCCTTTTTGCCAACGATCAACAATTAATCCTTGTTCGTCATAGCGGAAATAATATCCTGGAACCGTTAAATGTAATGGATGTGTTCCTGCATCTTTCACTGCTTCAAAAGGCATAACAGCAACAACAGCTTTATGAATCGCATGTAATTTTTCTACCATATAGCAAAATTGTTCTTGTAAAGTAGAAAAATGACTAGCATTTGCTCCATAATGTGAATTTAAAATTCTTGCATCGCGTAACTCTTCTTGCACTGTTTTATATAAAGGATAGAGAAATAAACTATTCAGTGGTAATTCTTGTAAGAAAGGATAAACTCTTGCCGTTTCATTTTTCAAAGCTTGATCACTGACAACCCCTAAATAGCTATTTTCTAAATGTGGTAGTAGACAACACTCTGGTCCATTCGTCCATTGTTCTAAATCAAAAAAGATACCAGAAAGTTCTCGTTCTATCGTCCACTCTTTTTCTTCCCAATGTAATGGGGAAACAATAGAACTTCTTTGATAATGATCTTCAGCAATTGCATAAGGATCATTGGTTAAATGACACATTCCATTTGGAAATTGCAAATAATATTGATAACTTAATCCTTGGCAATCATCAGTAATTTGACCATGCCAAGCACCTCGACAATCTTTTTGTAGTTCCATCGTTTGAAATGACTCTTCTTGCTCTGGAGTATATAAATAAAGATATACTCGATAAGCAGTGGGAGCCCATAAATGGAAGGTTGTTGCTTGTGGTGTGTACTCTACTCCTAATTTCCCTTCATAGCAATATTTCTTTTCAAACCATTCCGTACGCACGACTTCTCCTGTACTTGCATACAATTCTTGTTGTTGCCATTGCACCAAAATCGGTTCTTCAATTTGAAATTCACCATTAATTTCTACTAAGCGTTCTCGTTTATCTTCTCTTGGAATTTCGATTTTCACAATCGTATAGCCCGCAAATTGAATCCCAGCAAATTCAATGGGCTCGTCCCAAACGAGTAGCATTTTATTTTTCGCTTCAATTTTTGCTTCGATTAACTGCATCGTTACTCTCTCGTATCAAAAACGATGGTTACTGGTCCATCATTACATAAGGAAACTTCCATATCTGCACCAAATTGTCCTGTTTCCACATGAATGCCATATTGACGTAAACATTCATTAAAGTATTCATAGTCTTCCTTCGCTTTTTGCGGTGCTTCTGCTTTACCAAAACTTGGACGGCGACCTCGTTTTGTATTAGCAATTAAAGTAAATTGTGAAATAGAAAGAATATTTCCTCCTTTTTCTAAAAGAGAAAGATTCATTTTTCCTTCTTTATCTGCAAATAAACGAATTTCACTAATTTTTTTCGCTAAGGCAGCAATTTCTTCTTTTGTATCTCCTTGTTGGACACCAACAAAAAGAACATATCCTCCTTGAATCGCCCCAATTTCTTTTTGATCTACTTCGACTTTTCCTCGCTTTACTCTTTGTAAAACAACTTTCATCTTAATTCCTTCTTTCTACATGATACACATCGGGAACACACTTAATTTTATCCATAATTTTTTGCAATTCTTGACGATTATGAATTTGAATTGTGATATTTAATGATTCTTTTTTCTCTTTTAATGGATGAGCATCGACTCCAATTAAATTATGTTTTGAACTGCTTACTACTTGTAGTACATCATTTAATAACCCTTGACGATTATATCCGACCACATGAATTTTAGCATTATATTGTTGATGTTGTTGTTTTTCTTCCCATTCTACTTCTACGAAACGAGAGATATCCTCTTCTTTAGCATTTACAATATTCGGACAATCTTTGCGGTGAATCGAAACCCCACGCCCTTTTGTAATATAGCCAATAATTTCATCTCCAGGAACTGGATTACAACAGTTACTCAAGCGCACAAGCATTCCATCTAATCCTTGAATCGTTACTCCACTATGACGAGATACTTTTAGTTTTGATCCTTGAATCGCAGGATTTACTTCTATTGGCTCTTCATGCGTTTCTTCTTCTTTTAATAAATTCGCAATTTGTAAAGGACTGGTTTCTCCTTGAGCAATGGCACGATATAAATCTTGTTCATTTAGATAATGGAACTTCTCTACTGCTTCTTGAATTAATTCTTTTGTAATTTGATCTTTTGGAATTTGTTGTTGAACAAAGTATTTTTCTAACTGTAAACGTCCATTTTGAATATCTTCTTCTGCAGTTTGTGCTTTAAAGAAATGACGAATTTTATTTTTTGCTCGACTCGTAGCTACTAAGTTTAGCCAGTCTCTGCTTGGACCTTTAGCTTGTTTAGATGTAATAATTTCTAAAAGATCACCATTTTTCAATTTATAACTTAAAGGAACCATTTTGCCATTTACTTTTGCCCCAATCGCATGATTCCCAATTTCAGTATGGATGTAATAGGCAAAATCTAAAGGTCCAGAACCACAAGGCAATTCACAAACTTCTCCTTTAGGGGTAAAGACATAAACTTTATCTTTAAAAATATCGCCCTTTACACTTTCCATAAATTCAGAAGCATCATTACTATCTTTTTGTAGTTCAATAATTTCACGGAACCAATCTAATTGTTGATCGGTATTGTCTCCTTTGACTTTATCTTTCTTTCCTTGTTTATATGCCCAGTGTGCTGCCACCCCAAATTCCGCAATTTTATGCATCTCATGAGTACGGATTTGAATTTCAATCGGACGTCCGCCAGGCCCGATGACTGTTGTATGTAAAGATTGATACATATTTGCTTTTGGCATAGCAATATAATCTTTAAAGCGTTTTGGCATTGGTGTCCAACGCGTATGAACAGCCCCTAAAATGGCGTAACATTCTTTAATGTTATCTACGATAATTCGGATTGCTGTTAAGTCATAAATTTCCTCAAAAGATTTCTTTTGATCATGCATTTTACGATAAATAGAATAAATATGTTTTGGTCGACCATTAATGTCGGCATGAATATGAAGTTGTTCTACTTCTTTTTTCACTTCACGAATCATTTCTGAAACATATTTTTCCCGCTCTTCTCGTTTTTCGGCCATTAAATGCACAATACGATAATATTGTTGTGGATCTAAATAACGTAAAGAACGATCTTCCAATTCCCATTTAATACGACTCATCCCTAAACGATTTGCTAAAGGAGCATAAATTTCTAACGTTTCTTTCGCAATTCGTCGCTGTTTATCCGGGCGCAAATATTTTAATGTTCGCATATTATGTAAACGGTCCGCCAATTTCACTAAAATTACGCGTAAATCTTGGGCCATTGCTAATAACATCTTTTGGTGATTTTCTGCTAACTGTTCTTCATGGGATTTATATTTAATTTTTCCTAATTTAGTAACCCCATCTACAATCGCTGCCACATCATCGTTAAATTCTTCAGCAATTTCTTCTAAAGTAACTGGAGTATCTTCTACTACATCATGCAAAAATCCTGCGGCAACAGTGCAAGGATCCGTATGAATTTCTACTAACGTGTTTGCAACTTGAATCGGATGAATAATATAAGGTTCGCCTGATTTTCGTACTTGCGGAGCGTGAGCTTTCGTCGCAAAGTCCAACGCTTTTTGGACAAAAGCAGCATCCTCTTTTGTCATATATGAGCGAACTTTATTCATTACTTCTTCACCAGTGACTACTCTTTCTTTTGCCATATTATTCTCCTTATTCCACTACTTTTTGGAAGATAAAGGCATACCAATCTTTTTGTTGGAACGTTTGGTCTAACGTAAATCCAACTCCTTCAATGGCAGAAACAATTTCTTCCTTCTTACTTTCAATAATACCAGATACCACGAAGTATCCGTTATCTTTTACTAAACGATAGGCATCTTCTATCATACGTAAAATAATATCAGCTAAAATGTTAGCTACAATAATATCGGCTGGTTCTTCCACTCCAGTCAATAAATCATTTGGGTACATTGGAATTGTACCTACTTCTGGATTTAGTGCTACATTTTCCTGTGCTCGTTCTACAGCCACATCATCTACATCAAAGCCAGTAATATCTGTTGCACCATACATTTTGCTAACAATACTTAAAATACCAGAACCTGTTCCTACATCATACATTTTTTCTCCACCATGAATAATGGTTTCTAGAGCTTGTAACGTTAAACGAGTGGTTGGATGTCCTCCTGTACCAAAAGCCATTCCTGGATCTAAACGAACGATACGCTCATCTTCATGTTTTGGTTCATAATCCACCCATTCTGGTACAATGGTTAAAAAACGAGTAATTGGCGTTGGTTTATAGTATTTTTTCCAAGCTTCAGCCCAGTCTTCTTCTGAAACATCTTGATAAGTTAAACGATTTGCTCCTAAAGATAAACCAAATTGTGGTAACTCTTCTAAACGATGTTGGATGGTAGGTAAAATCTCTGGTAAATACATTGTTTCTGGAAAATAGCTCATCACATAAGCGCCTTCTTTAATGAAATCAAAATTTTCCTTATCAATATATTTTCCTGTTCCATCGTCCGCATAATTTTCTAAGTCCAAAGCATCTTCAATGGCTACTCCATTTGCTCCTGCTTCCATAAAAATATTCGCTACAGCTTCTACCGCTTCACTTGAGGTTTCATATTTTAATTCTGTCCACTTCATCATCGATTCTCCTTTTAAAATTTTGGATAACTCAAAATTTCTCCTGTTTGATTTTCTTTTATTTGTTCTTGGAAAGCTTTTTCATCCCAATGTAATTCAAATTCCGTCATTGTTTCATCAGTCACAAAATCTAACAAATCGCTTTCCCCATCTTCTAAAGAAATGAGTAATTGGTTCACAAGTGCATCTAAAACTCCTTGCGCAATTCCTTTTTTACGGTCAAAAGTATAAACATATAAGGCATCAGTAGGAATTTCCTTTCCTGCACAGAGATAAATGACGTCTTCAAATTCAATAATTTCACTTGCGACGACTCCTTCTTCATCGATAATTTCTTGACCCATTTTATTTTCTACAAAAATACGGAAATAAATTGCAATCCAATGTTTTTTTGCTTGCCAATCTAGAGCCCAATCATAACGTTCTGGTAAGATTTCAGTGAGTTTTTTCTCTAAATATGTTAAAATGTTCTCTTTTTTCATATTATTTTTCCTTTTTTTCTATTTTCGTTCATTTTTTAAGGTATTTTTAATATAAACACCTTATATTATAGGTACACCAACAAACATTATTACTCTTTTTCATTTTTAATCCGAGGTACTAGTTTCTAGTACCTCCCTTTTTTATCCTCTAGTGCGTCTGCATTTTAAAGCGTAAGAAATAATCATTATAAAGATTCAACCAGTAATTTCCTAAATCTTTGTACACTTCCAAACGATCGGTAATTTCTTTTGGCGGATAGAAAGTTTTATCTTCTCGAATTTCTTTTGGTAATAAAGGTAATGCTTTCTTATTCGGAGTAGAATAGCCAATATATTCCGCATTTTGCGCCGCATTTTCTGGCTCTAACATAAAGTTGATAAAGGCATAAGCTGCTTTTTTATTTTTGGCTGTTTTAGGAATAACCATATTATCAAACCATAAATTAGATCCATCTTTAGGAATCACATAGTGCAAATGTTCATTTGCATCCATCATTTCTTTTGCCTCTCCAGAAAAAGTCACACCGACCGCACTTTCTTCATTAATCATATACATCTTCATTTCATCGGCTACAATCGCCTTCACATTAGGTACTAATGTTAACAACGATTGATACGCTTTTTGCAGTTGAGTTTTATTTTTACTATTTAAGGAATCTCCATTTTTGTTTAATGCCAGTCCCATTACTTCTCTAGCTCCATCAATGAGCATAATATTGTTTTTCAAACTTTTATCCCATAAATCATTCCAAGTTGTAAATGTTAATCCTTTTTTGACAAAGCGATCATTATAAACAATCCCTAACGTCCCCCAAAAATATGGAATCGAATAGCGATTTCCTGGATCAAAAGGTAAATCTAAAAATTGGGAAGAAATATTTTTTAAGTTGGGAATTTTTTTATGATCTAACGGTACTAGTAAGTGATTTGCTTTCATTTTTTGTAACATATAATCACTAGGAATCGTCAAATCGTAATGAGTACCCCCTTGTTTAATTTTGGTAAACATCGCTTCATTACTATCAAAGGTTTCATAAACCACTTGATATCCGGTTTTCTTTTCAAATTTATGGATCAAATCTGGATCAATATAATCGCCCCAGTTGTAGATGGTTAACACATTTTCTGCACTTGTTTCTTTTTTTTGTAGTTGATAAAGTCCTGTCCCTAATAGGGTAATCATGACTAAAATACTAGCAAAAAGAACCGTTAATCGTTTCATTTCTTCCCTTTCCTTTCTGTTTCTTTTTCTTTACTCATAAAGTAATATCCAATCACAAGTAATAAAGAAACAAAGAATAATAAGGTACTTAACGCATTAATTTCTAAACTAATTCCATGTCGTGCACGAGAATAAATTTCTACAGATAAAGTAGAAAAACCATTTCCTGTTACAAAGAAAGTAACAGCAAAATCATCTAAAGAATAAGTGAACGCCATAAAGTAGGCGACAATAATACTCGATGATAAATAAGGTAAAATAATTTTCCAAAATACACGCCAAGGGGTTGCTCCTAAATCATAAGCAGCTTCAATCATGGAAGAAGGAAGCTCCTTTAATTTTGGTAAAATCATTAAAACAACAATCGGAATACTAAAGGCAACATGAGAAAGTAAAACCGAAGTAAATCCTAATTTCATTCCTAAAACTGTGAATAAAACTAAAAAGCTAGCCCCAATAATTACATCTGGAGAAACTAATAAAATATTATTGAATTGTAAAAATAATTCCTGGTTTCTCTTTCTTTTGATATTTTGAATAAAAATAGCGCCTCCAAGTCCAATGATTGTCGCTAAAAGTGCCGACAAAAAAGCCAGTAAGAACGTTTGAAGTACAATTTGAATTAAACGGTCATCAGCAAACAATTCTTTGTAGTATTGTAAACTGAAATGACCGAATTGTTGCATATTACCATTACTATTAAAGGAATAAAAAATTAAATAGAAAATGGGTAAGTAAAGAAATAAAAAAACTATACATAAGTAAATTTTAGCGCCTATTTTTTTTGATTTCATTTCTTCCCTCCTCGTTTTCCTTCTTTAGTAAAGATCATTAAAATAATCATTGCGATAATTAACACAACACCAATGGTCGAACCCATTTGCCAATTTTGAGTAATTAAAAAATGCTGTTCAACGGCTGTCCCCAAAGTAATTACTCGATTTCCACCAATTAAGCGCGTTAACATGAACAAGCTTAAAGAAGGAATGAAGACTGCTTGAACTCCTGCTTTCACTCCTGGAATAGAAAGTGGAACAGTAATTTTATAAAAAGTTTGCCAACGATTCGCTCCAAGGTCTGAACTTGCCGTTGCATAGGCAGATGGAATTTCTTCTAAAGCATTAAAAATCGGCAAAATCATAAATGGAATTTGAATATAAACCGCCACAAAAACAAAGCTCCAAGTGGTAAATAATAATTGTTGCTCTGGAATATGGAATAGTTGTAACCATTGATTCACTAAACCATGACGGCTAAAAATACCCATAAAGGCATAAGCTTTTAATAAAAGGTTAATCCATGTTGGTAAAATCACTAGCATCAACCATAGTTGCTTGTGTTTTAATTTCGTCAAAAAATAAGCCGTTGGATAGCTCACTAACAAAGTAAATAAGGTAATAATAAAAGCATAGTAAATGGAATTTGCCGTCATTACTAAATAGGTTTTTGATGAAAAGAATTGCACATAATTTTGTAATGTAAAATGCCCGTCAATAAATAAAGATTGATACAATAAGAGTGCAATAGGTAAAAACACAAATAAAAACAACCAAATATAGTAGGCAAACCCTAAATAATGTTTGATAGATTTCATAATTCCTCCGTATACGTTTCAATACGGGCATCAAAATCTTGTTCACTTTCATTAAAACGCATCACGTGAATTGCTTCTTTACCAAAATAAAGTCCAATCTCCGTATGTACTGGAACTTTTTTAGTCGTATGAACGAGCCATTCATTTCCTTCTTGGTCTTTACAAATCAGCTCATAATGCACTCCACGGAAAAGAGAAGAACATACGGTAACGGTAACCAATCCTTTTTCTTTTGCTGTGACTTCTAAATCTTCAGGACGAATAACTACTTCTACCGGTTCATTTTTCTTCATTCCACCATCTAAACATTCAAAGATACGACCATTAATTTGTACGCGATAGTCTTCTATCATAATGCCATCGATGATATTACTTTCACCAATAAAGTTAGCAACAAAGCGATTAATCGGCTCATCATAAATATCTACTGGAGTGCCACTTTGGACAATTTTCCCTTCATTCATAATAAAAATTTCATCACTCATTGCCAAAGCTTCCTCTTGGTCATGAGTAACAAAAACAAAGGTAATTCCCAATTTCTTTTGTAATTGACGCAATTCACCTTGCATTTGTGTTCGTAAATTTTGGTCTAATGCGGATAATGCTTCATCCAGTAATAATACCTTTGGTTTGTTCACAATGGCTCTGGCAATCGCTACACGTTGACGTTGTCCACCACTCATTTCATCAATAGAGCGATTTTCAAAACCAGATAATTGAACCAATTGTAAAGCTTCAGAGACACGTTGTTTAATCTCTTCTTTGGGTACCTTTTTAATTTGCAAACCAAAAGCAATATTCTCATATACATTCATATGAGGGAATAAAGCATAATCTTGGAAGACCGTATTGATTGGTCTTTTATTTGCTGGTAAGTTATTAATTTTTTCTCCATTTAAATAAATATTTCCTTCGGTTACTTCGGTGAAACCAGCCATTAAGCGTAAAATGGTTGTCTTTCCACAACCAGAAGGTCCTAATAATGTATAAAACTTTCCTTCTTCAATAGAAAATGTAATGTCTTGTAATATTGTATTTTCGCCATAACTTTTTTTAACATGATCAAAGCGGATAATCGTGCTCAATTACCACTCCTCCTTTCGATAAATTCTTTCAAAAGATTACCTTCATTATAGCAAATTTCTTATTACTTTTATGTGATAATTTGAGAATTTTTATTGGTGTTCCCTATAATCAATGATAAAATGATAAAAGAACATTCAAGGAGGAAACAGATGCGTCAATCAAAAGCTTATTTATTAACGATTCGCAGCTTATTTATTGCGATTTTAATTTTACAATCGTTTGTTCCTTTTCTTGGATATATTCCATTAGGGATTATTAATTTAACGATTATTCAAATCACTGTGATTTTAGGTGGAATTTTACTAGGTCCCAAAAATGGGCTATTTTTAGGATTCAGTTGGGGATTAATTAAATGGTTTTTAGCTTATACGGCACCAAGCTCGCTAATGGATACTATGGTTTTCCGTAATCCAATCATTACGATTATTCCTCGCATGCTTGTCGGCTGGATTGCTGGTTTGGTTTTTCAATGGCTTTATCAAAAGACAAAAAACACCAAGCTTTCTTCTTTCACCACAGGAATTATTGGTAGTTTGACTAATACCGTTTTTGTCTTATCTTTTATTCGTATTTTTGCTAGTCACCAAGCAGCTGCCGTTTATCATACTAGTACACAATTTTTAACGAATGTTTTATTAGGAATTGCAGGTACAAATGGAATTCCTGAATGCATCGCTAGTGCAATTTTAGTCCCTATCTTGGCACATATTTTATTCCGTTTTACAAAATTAAAACCTGGACAAACCCCAACCATATATAAATATTAAAAGCCTCAATAAAATTGAGGCTTTTTTCTTATAAATATTTTTCAACCGCTTTTAAATCTTTTGCTTGTTCTAATACGTTAATATCTGCCAGTTGCTCTTTTGTGTACTCTTTGGTTGGTAAAGATTGATCTGGTACCACAAATACTTCTAAACCAGCTGCAGTAGCTGCTTTTGCTCCTACTAGACTATCTTCTAGTGCAATTGCTTCTGTTGCTTCTAACTCTAGCCCTTCTAATGCTTTACAATATGCATCTGGGTAAGGTTTATTTCTTTCTACATCATCACCAAATACACAATAATCAAAGTAAGGGTATAATCCTAATTGATTTAAAATTGCAAACGCGCGTTCTTTTTTTCCGGAACTTGCGACAGCTAATTTTTTACCTGCTTCTTTTGCTTTTTGCAATACTTCTTTTGCATGAGGTTTACACTCAATTTTCCCTTCCGCAATCACTTGTTTTAAAATCACTTCTCGTTCAGCGACTACTTTTTGAGCTAATTCCTCATCATAACGTTCACTTAATTTTTTGCCAACAATACGCCAGTTTAAACCACTAAACGCATGAACTTCTTCATCGGAAATTTCTTTTCCAAATTTATGAAGAGCCATTTGCCAACTTTTTGTATAATACGTTTCTGTATCGACGAGTAATCCATCGACATCAAAAATAAGACCTTTTAATTCTTTCATTATTTCTCCCTCAACAAAAATAAGCTTGGAGATCCAAGCTTATCTCTTCTATAATTTTTCTAAGTAATCTAATGCTTCGCCTACTGTTTGAATATTAGCAACTTCATCATCTGCTACTTCAATATCAAAAGCATCTTCGATTTCTAAAATCACTTCCATCATCGCGATAGAATCTGCCCCTAAATCTTCTTTAAAATTTAAATCTTCTGTAATTTCTGCAGGGGCATTTTTAAAATGCTCTTGTAAAATCGCTGCTAATTTTTCTTTTGCTTCTGCTCGAGTCATTGTCTTCCCTCTTTTCTTTTTTTGCTCTTTTATTATAGCATATTTTCTTTTTGTTCAAAGTCATGGACAATATGTGGAATCACTTCTCCATCAACCATCGCTTCAATTTGTTCAATACAAGCGACAATTGTATCTACTGTAGAAGAGCCATGGGTTTTAATTACTGGTGCTTTAACCCCCATTAATACAGCTCCATTATGAGAAGTATAATCCATTTTTGCTTTTAATTTTTTAAAAGCAGGTCCTAATAACACAGCTCCCAATTTCCCACGTAGTCCTAATTCTAAAATGTTTTGTTTTAATAGGCGAACCACAGATAAGGCAGTTCCTTCAATAGATTTCAATACGGCATTGCCAGTAAAGCCATCAGCCACAACAACATCAGCGACACCATTTAAAATTTCTCTTGCTTCAATATTACCGATAAAGTTAATTTCTTTATTTTCTGATAATAGTTGATAAGCTTCTTTTGTTAAAGGATTCCCTTTCGTTTTTTCTGTTCCATTATTTAACAAAGCGACACGAGGATTTTTCACCCCACGAGCTAATTGAGCATAGGTACTTCCTAATACTGCATAATCATTTAAATATTCTGGTTTACTTTCAGCATTCGCACCAAGGTCAATAAAATCAACGCCACCTTCTCCTTTAACTACAGGTAAAGTAGTCATTAGTCCTGGGCGCTCAATATTAGAAATGCGACCAATAAATAATAATCCTGCTGCTAAAAGAGCTCCAGTATTTCCCGCAGATAAAATCGCATCTGCTTGTCCTTCTTTTACTGATTTTGCAGCTACTACTAAAGAAGAATCTTTTTTTCTACGTACTGCACGTACCGGCTCATCTTCATAATCAATGACTTCGGTTGTTGGTACTACTTCAATTCCTTCTACAGGATTGGGTAAATATGTCTGAATTTCTTTTTCATCCCCAAATAAAATAAATTCTAAATGTGGATATTTTTGTTTTGCTTTTAAAACCCCAGGAACCATTACCGCAGCTCCTTGGTCTCCTCCCATCGCATCAATTGCAATTTTCATTTCTTACTCTCCTTTAACTACCAACCATAAGTTTTTTGATGTTGCTCTAACCAATAAACTAACGGTTGATTTTGATCTTCTTTTTTCCAATCTTTCATAGTAAATTCTGCTACATCTTCCATCGCACAAGCAATCATTTTCGCATCTTGTTCTGGTTGTAATAATTTAAACTGCCATAGACCTGATTGACGCTCACCTAAAAAATCACCCGGTCCACGTTGTTCTAAATCAAATTGACTAAGTACAAAACCATCTGTTGTTTCTTCTAAACAACGCAAGCGTTGAATCGCTTCTGCATTTTTGGCATTTGAAAGTAATAGACACGTCGATGGTTTTTCTCCTCGACCCACTCTTCCTCGTAGCTGATGTAATTGTGCTACACCAAAGCGATCTGCATCTTGAATAATCATGCAAGTCGCATTCGGCACATTGACTCCTACTTCAATGACCGTTGTAGAGATTAAAACTTGAATTTCATTGTTAGAAAACTGACGCATCAATTGATCTTTTTCTTCTCCTTTTATCTTACCATGTAATAGGCCCACTTGATAATCTGGAAAACGAGATTGAATTTCTTCATAGACCGCCGTGGCATTTTGAACACTTAAGGCCTCACTTTCCTCAATTAAAGGACAAACTACATAAATTTGTTCTCCTCGGGCAAGTGTTTGCGTCATTTGCTCTAAAATGGTTTCCTTTTGATCAAAAGAAAGATAATGCGTTTGAATCGGTTTTCGCCCTGCAGGTAACGTTTTAATCGTGGAAATATCTAGATACCCTGCCGTCATTTGCGCTAACGTTCTTGGGATAGGAGTGGCAGTCATCATTAAAATATCCACTGCTTCTCCCTTATCAATTAATGCTTGACGTTGGCGTACTCCAAAACGATGTTGTTCATCAATAATCGCTAGCCCTAAATCTGCATAATGAATTTCTTTTTGCATAATGGCATGAGTCCCTACCACAATATCAATCGTTCCTTCTTCTAATCCCTTTTCGATTGCTTCTCGTTCTTTTTTAGGTGTCGAGCCAGTAAGACAAGCATAATGAATGTCAGAAGGTAAGACCTCTTCCATATTTTTAAAATGCTGCTCTGCTAAAATCTCTGTAGGTACCATCAAAGCGGTCTGTTTACCAGCAGTTGTCATCGCATAAGCGGCTAAAATGGCGACAATCGTTTTTCCACATCCTACATCTCCTTGAATCAAACGATTCATTGGTTGGCTTTTTTTCATATCTCGACAAATTTCATTCATTACCTTTTTTTGATCTGGTGTTAATTCATAAGGTAAAGTGCGAATGAATGCTTTTAATTGTTCATTATTATAACTATGAGTGGCATTTTCTGTCGCTTCTTGCTTTTTCAATTCTTTTAATTGTAATTGCCACAAAAAAGCCTCTTCATAAGCCAAGCGACGTCTTGCTTGTTGATATTCTGTTTTCGTTTGTGGTTGATGAATCCAGTGTAAAGCTTCTTTTCTTGAACAAAGGCGATATTTTTCAAGATACTTTTGTGGCAAAATTTCTGGTAAGACAGAAGAAAACTGGTCTAAAGCAACTTGAATCCATTTTTGAATGGTTTTGGCCTTAATTTCTTTTGAAGCATGATAAATGGGCTCCCATTCTTCTTTTGTCTTTGGCACAATTTTAATTCCCGATAAAACATTACGACTTGGATTCCATTTTCCATAAATAGCAATTTCTTCTCCACAACGAATTTGTTTTTTCAAAAAGGGTTGATTGAAAAAAGTTACTCGAACCGGACGGCCTTGACTAAATAAAACAAAAGAAGCTCGACTTTTCTTTCCACCATAAAATTGAACGGTACAAGGGCGAATCACTTCTCCTTTAAGTACTACTTTTTCTTCGGTAGAAAAATCAAAAGTCTCATTTTCTCGTAAGTCTGTAAAGCGAAAAGGATAATACGTTAATAAATCTTCAATGGTGAAAATCCCTAATTTTTGTAGCGCTCCCTTTGTTTTGGCACCAATCCCTTTGATTTGTCCAACCTCTTCATAAATACTTGGCATTAATATCCCCCTTTTACTAAAAAAAGAGCTGGGTAGATGTCCCAACTCTTTGTACTTTATTCTACAGAGAAAAGATAAGGATAAACAGGTTGATCTCCTTGATGGATTTCAATTTCCAATTCATCATCCATTGCTAATAATGCTTCTTCGATTTCTTCAGCAACTTCCATCGTACCTTCTTCTCCGACTAAAAGAGTTACGATTTCACTATCTGCAGTTAGCATTTTTTTCAATGTATCGATCACCGCTTGTTTACAATCAGGATCACAAACAACAATTTGATTATCAATCATACCAATAAATTGATCTTTATGAATTTCTAATCCATCAATGGTTGTATCACGAACGGCGGTAGTTACTTGTCCGCTTTGAATTTCTGCAAGAGCGGCAGTCATAGCATCTCCATTTTCTTCTAACGTTGCTTCTGGATCAAATTGCAACATAGCATTCATTCCTTGAGCAATCGTCTTAGAAGGAACGACAGTTACTGGCAAGTCACAAACTTCAGCAGCTTGTTCTGCTGCCATAAAGATGTTTTTATTATTTGGTAAAATAATCACTTCTTCTGCGTTTGTTTCTTCAATTGCTTTCACAATATCTTCTGTACTTGGGTTCATTGTTTGTCCCCCATTGATAACATGAGATACACCTAAGCTCTTGAATAATTCTTGCAATCCTTTTCCAGCGGCAATGGTTAATACACCCATTTTAACTTTTTCTTGTTGTTGTACCACTTCTGTTTTTTCTGATTCTAAAATCGTTTCGTGTTGTAAGCGCATATTGTCTACTTTTACTTTGATTAATGCACCAAAACGTAGCCCATAAGATAAAACATGTCCAGGATCTTCTGTGTGGACGTGTACTTTCACTACTTCATCATCAGCAACGACTAATAAAGAATCTCCTAATTCATTTAAGTAGCTACGGAATGTTTCATAATCGAAAGTATCTGTTACTGTTGGTCCATCTCCTAAACGAACCATAATTTCTGTACAGTAACCATATTTAATATCTTCAGTCATAAAATGATCTTGCGCACGATCGTGTTGAACGTTAATCATTTGATCCATTTCGTTTTCTGAAGGTTGATGTACTTTTACTTCTACATCTCCAGTTAAAGCACCTAAAAATCCTTCATAAACAAAAAGAAGACCCTGTCCACCACTATCTACTAAACCAACTTCTTTTAATACAGGAAGTTGATTAGTTGTATTTGCCAACGCTTCTTTTGCACGTTGGACTACACATTGCATTACTTCTACGCAATCTTCTGTTTCTTTTGCTTTTGCTTCCCCAGCTAAGGCTGCTTCACGCGCAACGGTTAAGATCGTTCCTTCTACTGGTTTCATTACTGCTTTATAAGCTACATCTACTCCACGAATAAACGCAGCAGCTAAACTTTTAGCATCTAAATATTCTAAAGTTTCTACTTCTTTAGAAAAGCCACGGAATAATTGAGATAAAATTACGCCAGAATTTCCACGAGCGCCCATTAATAATCCTTTAGAGAAAGTTTTATTTAATTCTCCTACATGTTCGCTTGTTGATTTTTGTGTGGCGTCATTCCCACTGGTCATTGTTAAATTCATATTTGTTCCTGTATCCCCGTCTGGAACTGGGAATACATTTAATGAGTTTACGTATTCTGCATTTGCACAAAGACGCTCTTGACCGGCTTGAATCATTGTTTTAAAAAGCGTCGCATCGATCTTTTGAATTGTCACCTTTGTTACTGCTATATAAACATCGAAAAATAAGAAATTTTCTTATTTTAAAAACTAAAATAGCTTTTCCTTTCTTCATATTTCAATCATCTTTGATGATTGTCATTTCCAATCTTTATCCTAATCTTTATTTTATATCATAAGTCATTTCAATGTTTTTATTAGTTCTTAATGACACGGTTATCTTCTTAGTCTGGTAGGACACGAACTCCTTGTACATAAACGTTCACGGAATTAGCACTAATGCCCAACATTGTTTCTAAACTATATTTTACTGAGTCCTGTACATTACGAGATACTTCAGAAATTTTTGTTCCATAGCCGACTACAATATAAACATCAATCGCTACTCCATTTTCCTCTTGACGAACAACAACTCCTTTCGCGTAATTTTCTTTACGCAAAATCTCATTAATGTTATCGCGGATTTGGTTTTTACTTGCCATTCCTACGACACCAAAATTTTCTGTGGTTGCACCGCCAACTACCGTTGCAATTACATCATTGGTTACTTCAATCATTCCTGATTGTGTATTCATTTTAACTGTCATGCTCAGGTCTCCTTTAGTATAATATTCCTTTTTTATTATCTATTTTATCATAGGATACAATACCATAAAAGAAAAAGATGACTGAGAGCCCCCTCCCAGTCATCCACTCGTTTATTCATTACACACGTTGTACTTTACCAGATTTTAATGCGCGAGCTGAAACCCAAACTTTTTTAGGTTTTCCATCTACTAAAATACGAACTTTTTGTAAGTTAGCTTTCCAAGTACGTTTAGAAGCGTTCATCGCATGAGAACGACGGTTACCGCTTTTAGATTTGCGTCCTGTTACATAACATTGTTTTGCCATGTCGTGTTTCCTCCTTCATATTGTTGAATTCTATTGTGTAGGTTCTAATGCCTACTAGCAAATTATATCACACCATATTTACGATTTTAAAAATGGGTTACATACCTTTTAAATTTAACATATTCATTTCTATTTGACAAGACTATTCTTGTAATTGAAGAAGTGCCTCTTGCCAATTAGAATGATGGAATAAATAAGAACCACTCACTAAAACTTCAGCACCTGCTTTTATACAAGAGGAGGCTGTTTTGTCATTAATTCCACCATCTACTTCAATATCATACGTATAGCCAAATTCTTCACGTAATGCTTTTGCCTCAGCGATTTTTGCTAATTGACTTTCTAAAAAGGATTGGCCACCAAATCCTGGATTAACAGTCATAATTAGTAAGCGATCAACTAAAGGTAAAAGTTCTTTAACACTTGCTAAAGAAGTGCCCGGGTTTAAAGCTAACCCTACTTTAACTCCTTGCTCTTGAATCATTTGTAATGCACGATAAGGATGAACTGTACTTTCGGCATGAATTGTTAAATAATCTGCACCTGCATTGATAAAATCCATAATCATTGCTTCTGGATGTTCTACCATCAAATGCACATCACAAATAGCGGTGCTATTTTTTTTCAATACTTTAACAATTTCTTGGCTATATCCTAAGTTAGGAACAAAGTGACGATCCATAACATCAATATGGAAGGTATCTACTCCTAATGTCATCATTTGTTCTATTTGTTTGCCAAATTCCCATAGATTTGCACTTAAAATTGAGGGAGCAATCGTTACCATCTTAACGACCTTCTTTCTTTTTCTTTTGATATTGGGGACGCTGATTTGCTAGTTCTGTTTGTAGCAACTCATAGCGTTCATAACGCTCTTGATTTAATTTTCCTTCTGCAACAGCTTCTTTTACTGCACAACTCGGTTCTTTTAAATGTAAACAGCTTCTAAATTTACATTGTGGAGCTAATGCTCGATATTCTACAAAACATTGAGCAAGTTCTGTCGCATCCACCTCTAAATCTAGGGAACTAAATCCTGGAGTATCAACAATCCATCCATCATGAATCGACCATAGCTCGGTGTGACGTGTCGTATGACGACCACGCCCCAATGCTTGAGAAACTTCTCCAATTTCTCGTTTTCCTTCAGGATGTAAAGCATTCAAGAGTGTAGATTTTCCTACTCCAGATTGCCCCATTAATACTGTTAATTCATCCTTCAAATAAGAGAACAATTCTGGATTAACGATTCCTTCTTCTCCAAACAAAACTGGATACCCTAAAGCCATATACTGCTCTTTATAATTTTCTATTGCTTCTCTTTCTTCAGTAGTTAATAAATCAATTTTGGACCAATAAAGAATCGTCTTCATTCCTAAAGACTCTGCTTGAACTAAAAAGCGATCCAGTAACAGAGGAGAAAAATTAGGATCTTTCACGCTCATAACAATGATTACTTGACTGACATTGGCAACATGAGGTCGTTTTAATTCACTCGTTCTTGGATAAATTTTTGTAATCATCCCATCGACTTCACTAGTGCTTTCAAACTCAACCCAATCTCCTACGAGTGGACTTTCACCTTTTTTACGAAAATTTCCTCGCGCTCGTGTTTGATACGTCTCATTTCCTTTTTGAATATAATAAAATCCACTTAATGCTTTATAAATTTGTCCTTTCACGCAAAACCTCCGTTAATGATTTGTATTTTCTACTGCTGGTGCCTCGGATGCACCATTATTTGGTTCTACTGCCGGTGCTTCTGTAGGAGCACTTTGTTGTGTAGACTCTGGAGTATGTTCCTCACTTACCGCTGGCGCCTCAGATGCCGGAGTAGAAGATGGCGTTGTTGGATTTACTGGTGCTTCAGATTGTGGTCGATTTTCTGAAGCAGGCGTTCCTTCATAAGAGTTTCCACTACTTGTTTCTTTGTCACTTGCTAAAGTAACAACTACAGAATCACCAATACTCATATCTGTATTTGAACTTGGCTCTTGACGAAGAACGGTTCCTTTTTCTTTATTACTTGGTTCATATTTCCAAATGACATGTAGACCATTACGACTTAAATATTGTTCTACTTCACTTTGACTCCAACCAGACATATCTTCTAAAGGTAATCCTGAAGATCCAACACTGACAAGAAGAGAAATTTTATCTTTTCCTACTGTCAATTTTGTTTGTGCGCTTGGTTCTTGCTCAAAGATCATATTTTTATCAAAAGTACTATTCAAACATTTGGTAATTTCAATATCTTTTTTATTCCAACCATCATTTTCTAAAGAGGCCACTACATCATCGATATTTTGTCCTAAAACATTTTTCATCGTATAACTTTCAGTACCTCGACTAACAATCAACAGAACTTTTTTATAACGTTTTACCGTCGTTCCTTCTTTTGGTTTTGTTCGAATGACATGATTTTTTGGAATCGAAGAATCAAATTCATATTCGACATCGTCAATTTTCAAATGTTGTTTTTGTAAAATTTGTTCCGCTTCATTTACTGATTTTCCAGTTAAATCAGGCACTGAAGTTTTTGGTTGTAAAAAGAAGGAGCCTACACCCAATAAAAGAAGGAGAAGTAACACCCATAACCACCATTTGCGTTTCTTTTTCTTCTTCTTTTTCTTTTTTGTTTCTTGTTTTGGTGGTTCTACTTCTTTTTGTTGTTCTTTTTCTTTTTCTGCTTGTTTTTTCTGTGCTAATTCAGCTTGTTCTTTTTTAGTTAAAAAGACAGGCTCATTAACACGAGTCGCTGAAAGAACTGTACTTAAATCTTCGGACATTTCATTGACACTTCGATAGCGTTCATTTGGATCTTTCGCTGTCGCTTTAAAAATTACATTTTCTAACGCTTGCGGAATGTTAGGGTTTACCTTACGAACAGAAGGAATTTCTTCTTGGAAGTGTTTCAAAGCAATCGAAACCGCAGACTCTCCATCAAAAGGAACCTTCCCTGTCAAAAGCTCATATAAAATAATTCCTAATGCATAAATATCAGACTGTGGTATCGCATTCGCTCCTCTGGCTTGTTCTGGAGATAAATAATGGACAGAACCTAATAACGTGCTTGTTTGCGTAATGGAAGTTTCCGAAAGAGCTACTGCAATTCCAAAGTCAGTAATTTTACATTCTCCTGCACCGTTAATTAAAATGTTTTGTGGTTTTAAATCACGGTGGATAATGCGATGTTGGTGAGCAACTGCTACAGCAGATAGAATTTGTTGCATAATATCTACTGCTTTATCAAAAGAAATCGGTGCATTTTCGTAGATATAAGTTTTTAAGTCTGTTCCTTTGACGTATTCCATAACAATGTATTGCAAGCCGTGGTCTTCACCAATATCATAAATCTCTACCACATTTGGATGGACAATTTCACTTGCTGCCAAAGCTTCTCTTTGAAAACGCTGCAACGCTTTAGGATCATTTTGAAAGTCAAAACGCAAAATTTTTACTGCGACTTCTCGATTTAAAATTAAATCATAAGCTAAATAAACTTTAGCCATTCCACCGCTACCAATTCCACGGATAATTTCATAACGACCATTAATCTTTTGTCCTACTTCCATTATTCTTCCTCCTTCCCTTCACAATCTAATAATGCGACCGTAATATTATCATAGCCTCCTGCTTCATTGGCTAATAAAAGTAAACGTTGTACTGCTGTGGATAAGTCTTTTTCTTCCATCACACATTGATAGATCTCTTCTGGGGTTAGCATACTACTTAACCCATCTGAACATAATAAAAAGTACCCACTATTTTTCTTATGTACACAAGTTTCGATTTCCATAGGTCCTTCCATTCCAACCGTACTTGTTAACATATTTTTCTTTGGATGGTTCGCAGCCATTTCTTCATCAATTTCACCATTTTTTAGCAGGATATTAATCAAAGAGTGGTCTTCTGTAATTTGTTGAATTCCTTGCTCATTTAATAAATACACTCGGCTATCTCCGACATGGGCAATGACTACATGAGAGCGAATCACTGCCAAAGCAATAATCGTTGTACCCATGCCATATTTATTTTCGTCTTCATACCATTGGTCGACGATTTTTTTATTTTCTAACTGAATTTGTGCCCATAACCAATCACTAGCTTGAGTGACATTTAAGGCATCGGTTTGTTTCCATAAGGCTCCTAAATTTTCAACCACAGAACGACTCGCAATATCTCCTGCTTGGTGGCCACCCATACCGTCTGCTAATAAGACAAGTAGTTGTCCATCTTCATTATAAAAATAAGCAGCATAATCTTCATTATTTTTACGCCGCTGACCGACATCTGTTCCTAATTGAATTTCCATTTTTTCACCTCTTATTTGGATTTTTGTAGGCAACTAATAAAGAAGCCATCCGTATGATATTGATGAGGCAATATCGTTACTCCTAATGGATGGACAGAAGCTGGAATCGATTCTGCTCCTTGAACAGGAATTAGCGTAAACTCCGGATGTTCTTTTAAAAATTGAGTAACCACTGCTTCATTTTCTTCTTTATTAATTGTACATGTACTATATACCATAATTCCACCTTGTTTTAAACAAGGAGCGCAGGCATTTAAAATTTGTAATTGAATCGTAGATAAACGTGATAAATCAGTAATAGATTTACTGTATTTAATATCTGGCTTTCTTCGCATCAACCCAAGGCCAGAACAAGGTGCATCCACTAAAATACGATCAAAACTTTCTTTTGCAAAAGTATCTCCAACTTTTCGAGCATCTAACGTTTGTGCAGTCACACGATCTGTGACGTGAAGGCGTGCTGCAGTTTCTTCAATTAATTCACATTTATGTTGGTGAATATCTAACGCTGTTACTTTTCCTCCTTGAGTGGCATCTAAATAACTAGCAATATGCCCTGTCTTTCCTCCAGGAGCAGCACAAGCATCTAATACTTGATGTTGTGGCTCTACTTGTAAGGCAGGAGCTACGAGCATTGAACTTTCGTCTTGAATCGTAATCCTTCCTTCTTTAAAAGCCTTACTTCCTGCTAAATGTCCAGTCGCAGCAATAATGCCATCAGGAGAAACTGGACTTTCTTTAACTGAAAATCCTTCTTTTTTCAAAGTTTCTAAGCAATCTTCTCTATCATCTTCACGTTTTGTTAAACGAGCACTGGCATGACTTGGAGTAAGTAAGGAAGCCAATAAATCTTCTGCTTCTTTTTTCCCATATTGATCTACAATCAAAGAAACTAAATCTTTAGGTACACTATACATAATGCTCAAACGTTCAATAGGATCTTGAATCGCTCTTGGATCTTTTAAATCACTACGTAAGAGATTACGTAACACACCATTTACAAATTTACCGATTCCTGGATTTCCTTTTTCTTTAGCAATTTTCACACTTTCATCCACTACCGCATGATTCGGTACTCGATCTAAAAATAGCAGTTGATACAGTGCTAAAAGTAAAAGTTCTTGCACCCAATCTTGTACCTTTTTTCCTTGAATGAAAGGAGAAAGAATATATTCTAAGGTATAACGACGACTAATCGTCCCATAAACCAATTCTGCTAATAGTGCTCGATCTTTTTCTTCTACTTTAGCCTTTTTAATCATTAAATTGGAGTATGCTTGGTTTTTACGCACACGCAATAAAATTTCTAACGCTTGATAACGTACTGTTTTTTCTAATTCTGGACTTACTTTTCGTTCTTTTTTAGACATCAAAAGTTTCTCCTACTTGCATATTGCGTCCCATTCCATTGACAAAAGATTGAATATCCATTTTGCTTTTTCCTGCCGGTTGTAATTCCGTAATCGCCAAAACGGTACCCTTCCCACAGGCCACTTCTAGCCCTTCTTTGGCAATCGCTAAAATAGTTCCAGGTGCTTTATCTGTTGTTTTGTCTTGTGCTTTTGCAGCCCAAATTTTCCAACGTTGACCCTCTTTTGTCGTATGAGCAACAGGGAAAGGATTCATTCCTTGAACTTGATAAGCTAATTCTTTGGCTGGACGATGCCAATCCATTTTTTCTTGTTCTCTTGTAATATTTGGTGAATAGGTAGCTTCTTCTTCATTTTGTGGTTGAGGAGTAATTTTTCCTTCTAAGTAAAGAGGAAGTGTATCTAATAGTAAATCTCGACCTAAAAGACTTAAGCGTTCAAACATTTCTCCTACATTACTATCTCCAATAGTAATTTCAGCTTGTGATAAAATGTCTCCTGCATCCATTTTTTTCACCATTTGCATAATCGTAACGCCTGTTTTTTCTTCTCCTTCCATAATCGCATAATGGACTGGAGCGCCCCCACGATATTTTGGTAATAAAGAAGCATGGACATTAATCGCTCCATAAGTTGGTGCTTCTAATAAACGCTCTGGTAAAAATTGACCAAAAGCAGCAGTAATAATTAAATCTGGTTTTTGAGCAATGATTTCTTCCATCTCTTTCGAGCCAGAAATTTTTTCTGGTTGCCAAATAGGTAAATGATGTGCTAACGCAGCTTCTTTCACTGGAGAAGGAGTTAATACTTTTTTTCTACCTTTTGGACGATCCGGCTGTGTCACTACTCCAATGACGTCATACCCTTTTTCAATCAATCCTTCTAAAATAGGGACTGAGAATTGTGGTGTTCCCATAAAAATAATTTTTGTCATAAGTCCTCCTATAATAAATGCAATGGCTCTTTATCAATCATAATATAAACTTTTTCTCGTTCCGCCATTTGCAGTGATTCTAATAATTCTTTCAAATACATTAGCAATTGTGGTTCTTTTTTATATTTCACAATGATTTGATAATAATATTGCTTTTTCATTCGAATTAAAGGTTCCATTGTTGGACCAATAATAAAGGTTGTCGTTTCGACTTGTTGAACCAATTGCTCTTTTATTATTTTAGCATACTTATACGCAAGATGTGATTCCTCACTTTTAACTGTAATCGCTACGGTATAGTAGTAGGGAGAATAGTTTCCTAAGTGACGATAATACATTTCTTTTTTGAAAAAAGATTCATAATCTTGTTGAACAGCACATTGAATGGCATAATGCTCAGGATTATACGTTTGGATAATCACTTTTCCTTCTTTTTCTCCTCTTCCTGCTCGGCCACTGACTTGAGTTAATAATTGAAAACAACGTTCACTCGCTCGAAAATCAGGAAAATAAAGAGCGGTATCTGCATTTAATACTCCTACCAAGGTTACGTTAGGAAAGTCCAATCCTTTAGCAATCATTTGCGTACCAATTAAAATATCAGCTTTTTGTTCTGAAAATGCTTTTAATTTCTGTTGAATGCTTCCCTTTTGTCGTGTTGTATCCACATCCATTCGCAAAATACGAGCAGAAGGAAATAGCTGATGTATTTGTTCTTCCACTTGTTGTGTTCCCATTCCATGGTGCATCATCGTTTTTTGGTGACAATGCGGACATTCTTGAGGAACAGGAGCTTCATGGCCACAGTAATGACATTTTAAAGCTTGATCATTAGCATGGTAGGTCAAAGAAATATCACAGTTTGGACATTGCATCACTTCCCCACAACTAGAACATTGTAAAAAAGAAGCATATCCGCGACGATTTAGCAATAAAATCACCTGTTCTTTTCGTTCTAGACAGTAATAAATTTGATTCAATAAATTCAAGCTAAAGTGAAAACAAGTGGGATGCTTTTCACAGGTTCTCATATCTAATAATTGAACGCTAGGTAAAGATTGTGTTTGCGGACGTGTCGTTAAACGCAATAGTTGATAACGTCCTTTTTCTGCTCTCGCTCGTGATTCCAAAGAAGGAGTCGCACTGCCTAAAACTACAGGACAGTGATGATATTTGGCACGGAACTTAGCCACTTCTATTGCATGATAGCGTGGCATCTCTTCTTGTTTATAACTACTTTCATGCTCTTCATCAATGATGATGACCCCTATCTTTTCTAATGGAGCAAAAATCGCCGACCGAGTTCCAATTACAATAGAAACTTCTCCTTTTTGAATCGAGCGCCACTCATCATATTTTTCTCCAGCACTCAAACCACTATGCAATACGCCTACTTTTTTACCAAAACGAGCATAAAAACGCTGCACAATTTGAGAAGTTAAGGCAATTTCTGGTACTAAAAGTAAGGCTGTTTGTCCTTGTTTCAACACCTCTTCAATCACTTGCATATAAACTTCTGTTTTTCCGCTTCCGGTAACTCCTTCTAAAAGGAAGGTAGTATGTTCTTGTTTTTGATTGGAAACAAGAATTGCTTCTTTGGCTCTTTTTTGTTCTTCTGTTAAAGACAAAGGTTTACTTGTAGTACCTTCTTCTTTTTGTAACCGAGAGACTGCTTGTTGAGTTCGAACGATGAATCCTTTTTCTTCTGCCTTTTGCCACTGAGCTTGTGCAATTTTTGTAGAAAGAGGTTGCCAATCTTTGTTAGAAAGATGCTTTATCATTTCTAATACTTCTTGCCATCGAACTGCGTTTTTTCTTGTTTTTGCTTGTTCTTCTTCTAATCGTTCAAGGGAAGCTAATCGTTTTCCAAACCAAACGAGTTTTTCTTTGGCTCCTTTTTTTTGTTCTTCTTCAACGATCGTCACCCAACCTTTTTTCACCCAAGATTGGAGTTGTTTTTCTTCTGTTGGTTCATTTTTGCCTACCCACCATTCTTTTTTCTTAGCAAAAAAAGTACAAGTTTCTTCATTTTCCACTTGAATTTGGTAGCAACGCTTAAATCTTCGTTTCGCTAATGGAGGTAACATCACTTGTAGACAGCGAATATAAAAAGCACAAGTCTCTTCCATCAAAAATTGAGCGATAGATAAAAGTTCTGGCGTTAACCAAATTTGATCATCATATTCAATGATGGTTTTCCATTTGGGATTTATTTCTGTGGCCTCTTTGATGCCAACAATAAACCCTTGTTTTTTTCGATTTTGTCGACCAAAAGGAACAACCACACTCATACCTGGATGTAATCGTTCTTCCCATGCTTGAGGAATCAAATAATCATAAGGAGTATTTGTTTGTTGTAAAGGCATATCTACGATGATTTGTGCTATCTTCATTTTTTATCCTTTCATAAAAAGAGGAGGGAATCTTCTTCCCTCCTTTCTTTTCTATTTAAAAATGGAATCTAATTTTACACGTTCTTCTAACGCTTCTTCTTCATGTTGGCGCATCATTTCTGCTTCTTGCTCTTGACGACGAACCATTTCTCTTTTCAATTCTGGGTTAGGATAAATCGTTACATCTCCTGCCGCAATTTCTTCTAAAGCTTTCCCAACACTCTTATAAGATTCATAATGTTGTAACATTTTACGAGCATGATTATCTAATTCATGCGCACGTTTTGCTGACAAAATTACTAAAGAATACTTTGAATCTACTCGATCTAATAATAAATCGATGGATGGTTTTAACATCATAGTCTTACATCTCCTCTATCATCTTTTCATAGCGTTTCATCACTCGTTCTACTCGGTAATGTTCACTAGAAATAATATCTTTAATTCGTTTTACCGCTAGAGGAACTTCATCATTAATGACCGCATAATCATAATTTTTCATCATTTGAATTTCTTCTACCGCTACTTTCATTCGTTCGTCAATAATTTTTGGTTCATCTGTACCGCGACCTTCAATGCGTTGACGTAACTCTTCTAAACTAGGAGGAGTTAAGAAAATAAATACCGCATCTGGGCATTTTTCCTTAATATGCATCGCTCCTTGAACTTCGATCTCTAAAAAGACATCTTTTCCGCTATTTAATGTATCTTCGACATAACGTAAAGGGGTACCATAGTAGTTTCCTACATATTCAGCATATTCTAGCATTTCCCCTTTTTTGATTAACTCTTCAAATTCTTCTCTTGTGCGGAAGAAATAATCTACGCCCTCTACTTCTCCTTCACGTTTTTTACGTGTAGTCATAGAAACAGAGTACTCAAATTGATGATCATCACCTTCAAAAATTGCCTTTCTTACCGTTCCTTTACCAACACCAGACGGTCCAGACAAAACAATCAATAATCCTCGTTCGGTCATAATGTCCTCCTTTACTTTCTTATTTTTTATTCTATGAAAAATCAACTCTTTTTTCAAGAGAGGAATCATTTCTCTAAAATAACTTGAGCTACTGCCCATTGATCAGAATGAGATAAAGAAACCCAAGCATGACCTGAAAATGGATGCTTGGTAAACTGTGGCGCTCCTTTTTCATCATTGAGAATTTCTAATTCTTGAAAAGAAACTCCTGTAAATCCTGTTCCTAAGGCTTTAGCATAAGCTTCTTTACAAGCAAAGCGTCCTGCTAAATATTCTAGTTTTCTTTTTTCACTAGGAAAATTTTCTAATTGTGCTTGCTCGTTTGGTGTTAAAACTCGAGCAATAAAACGAGGTTGCGTTATATTTCGTTCCATTCGTTTTAATTCTACAATATCAATTCCTATTCCTTGTATCATAACTCTTCTCCTAAAATGAGTTGGGTTGTCCATTCCTCTTCTTTGCGATGATAAATCAATTCTGCTACTTGCATTTCTTTTGTATATTCAATTTCATCGACATTTTTTAAACGATCTTCTACGCGGTAAATCGGTAAGTGCACTTGTTCTTCATCCCAAGTCACTCCCCCAAAATATAAGACCACTCCTTCTTGCCACACTTCTTTTAATTCTTTTAAGACATAAAGAGGTGGTGGAGTAATAGAAATCGGTTTTTTAATCCAACCTTTTCTTTCCTTACAACGTTCCAACAATTGTTCATGAATTTTTTGACTTAATAAGCGATAAAAATCTTCTAATTGTCGGCAATACAATTTATTTACTTCTTCTCCTAAAGTCAAAAAGACATAATCATTTTGCAACTTATAAAAAAATGGCGAATGCAAATGATATTTCATATGACCAAAGTAAAGCAATTCAGAAATTTCGATAGGAGTCAATTGTTTAATCAAATGTAAATCAGAAAAATCAATCCAACATGTATTCTCTTCATTTCGTTGAGCAGAAGATAAATACTGTTCTACTTGTTCTCTTCCTTTAATGATTCGCATTGCTGTATGATTTTCAAATTCTCCCCAATCATGTTCTTGATTTAACAACATAATATTGTCTGGGATATGGGATAAAGATTGATAAAAATCATGAGCTGAAATGCCTTTAGTTAATATCGAATTACTAATTGTGTCTAAATGCACATATACTGTTTCTCTCACTCAATCCCTCCCTTTGCAATCTACTTTTCATTTTACACAATTTTTTCTTCTTTTTCGATACAGTTTATCAATAATTCTGTTTCATTTTTGTAACAAAAAAGTTAGTATAAAGAAAAGGGGGAATCATATGACAAATCAGGGTAAGAAAAAAATAGGGTATTATGTGAAACGTTTCTGTTTCATTCTCATCTTACTTCTATTATTTGCAATTGGTTTAATTTTTATTTTTAATGAACCAATCAAACAATATCTTGTGCGTTCCATGACTCAAGAAGTGATTCAACAAGCACCTAAAGATAAAGACAACAAAAAGAAAAAGAACAAACCAAGTTTTGATTTTTCAGATGTGAAAGAAGTAACTTTACAAGATGTAGCAAAGGAACGAGCACACTTAAAGAAAAATATTTCATCGATGAACTATCTAGGTATTATTGATATTCCAAGTGTACATATCAATTTACCAATCTTAGAAGGAGTAAGTAACAGTGTTTTAAGTAGTGGTGCAGGAACGATGAAGCCCAATCAAAAAATGGGGACTGGAAACTACGCTCTTGCTTCCCACAATATGAATGACCAGACTACACTTTTTTCTCCGTTGGTGAACTTGCAAAAAGGAGCTAAAATTTATTTAAAAAATTCAAAACATACCTATGTTTATAAAGCAGAATCGATTCGTTATATCTCACCAAAAGATACGCAAGTAATTGCTAATCATGGAGAAAAAGAAATTACATTAATTACTTGTAATACTTCAGGTGACCAACGCTTATGCATTCAAGGACCACTAATTGCGACAGAATAAAAAAGGCCTCCAATTTTGGAGGTCTTTTATTCTTTATTCTTCACCAATGATGCGAACTTCTGTTTCTAATTCCACATCAAATTTTTCTTTCACTACTTCTTGGATATGATGAATTAATTGAATGTAATCTGTCGCTGTTGCATGATCGATATTAACAATAAATCCTGCATGCTTAGTAGATACTTGCGCTCCACCAATTTGATATCCTTGTAATCCAGCTTCGATAATTAAAGGACCTGTATAATGCCCTTTTGGACGTTTAAATACACTACCACAAGATGGATATTCTAATGGTTGTTTACTTTCACGTAAATCTGTTAATTCTGCCATTTTTTCAGCAATTACTGGATAAGATCCAGCTTCTAAATCAAAACTAGCAGATAAAACAATGGCTTTTTGCTGTTGTAATGCACTATGACGATAAGAGAAAGATAAGTCTTCTTTCGTCCAAGTAGTAATCGTTCCATCTTCTAACATCACATCAATGGCAGATAAGACATCTTTGATTTCTCCGCCATAAGCTCCAGCGTTCATATACACCGCACCACCGATGCTTCCTGGAATACCGCAAGCAAATTCTAATCCAGATAATGATGCATCTAAGGCTTTTTTCGTTACATCAATCAATTTTGCTCCTGATTCTGCAACGATACGTTGGTTTTCTACAACTACCTCGGCCATCTCTGATAATAAAATAACAATTCCTCGAATACCACTATCACGAACAATTAAATTACTCGCATTTCCTAAGACTTGCCAAGAAATCCCTTCCATATTGGCATAATGAACGACTTCTTTTAATTCTTGGCGATTTTTAGGAAAAACAAGTGCATCCGCAGGCCCGCCTGTTTTGGTATACGTATAATTTGCTAAAGGTTCATCTACGAGAATTTTTAATTCTGGTAGTGTATTTTGCATTTTTTTTGTATCCATAGATGTTCCTCCTGTATGATAAAGTCATAATCATTATAGCATCTTTTTACGAAAGAAATAGAACATTATTAAGAAAAAAGAAAGGAGTTTTTGGGATGAAATTTATTTCTTGGAATGTAAATGGATTACGTGCCGCAGTGAAAAAAGGATTTTTGGATGTTTTTAACCAATTAGATGCTGACTTCTTTTGTTTACAAGAAACAAAATTACAAGAAGGACAGATTGACCTTCCTTTAGAAGGATACACACAATATTGGAATTATGCAGAGAAAAAAGGTTATTCAGGTACAGCGATTTTTGCTAAACAACCTGCTCTATCAGTTCAATATGGCTTAGGAATTGAAGAATTAGATCATGAAGGTCGTTTAATCACTTTAGAATATCCAGAATTTTATTTAGTCACTTGCTACACACCAAATGCACAAAGCGAATTAAAACGAATTGATTTTCGTTTACAGTGGGAAGCTGCCTTTCGTGAATATTTACATCAATTGGATGAAAAAAAACCCGTCATTATTTGTGGTGATTTAAACGTAGCACACCAAAATATCGACTTAAAAAATTGGCGTCCTAACCGAGGAAAAGCTGGGTTTAGTGATGAAGAACGAAATGCGTTCACTGAATTATTAAACACTGGATTTACCGATACTTTCCGTTACTTATATCCAGAAACTACTGGCGTTTATTCTTGGTGGAGTTATCGTTTCCATGCTAGAGAAAATAATGCTGGTTGGCGAATTGATTATTTCTTGGTTTCTAATCGTTTACAAAAAGATATTCAAGAGGCATGTATTTATACCGATATTTTAGGAAGCGACCATTGTCCAGTAGGTTTAACCTTAGACCATATCGACTAGCGATATATCAAAAAAGAGCGTTAACACGCTCTTTTTTTCTATTATATCTTCAATCGTGTCACCTATCGACACGCTTCAATTTTTTCTTTCATTGCTTTTAGTTCTGGAGTTTCTGTCCCTTTAATATTCACTGCCAATTCTCGGTCTTCTCCTTGACCTCGACGTAGCTCCAATTGCAAATAAGAATCAGGTAACAAATCTACAATTTGTTCTCCCCACTCGATAATACATAGGCCATCTCCTAAAAGATATTCATCCAATCCTAGATCAAACGCATCTTCTAGACGATAAACATCCATATGATAAAGAGGGATTCTCCCTTCTTCGTATTCACGAATCAGTGTATAGGTAGGACTTTTAATCATGGTGTGAATGCCTAATCCTTTTCCAATTCCTTTCGTTAGGGTGGTCTTTCCGGCACCTAAATCTCCTGTCAAAACAATGACTTGTCCAGGAAGTGCTTGTTCACCAATAATTTCTCCAATTTTTTCTGTTTCCTCAACGGTTCTTAATTTCACTGTCATTTGCTTCATCCTTATCCATTAATGCTTGCATTGCTGTAATTAAGCTTACTTTATATACGTCATTCGTGCAAGCACCACGTGATAAATCAGAAATTGGTTTGTTTAAGCCTTGTAAAATAGGTCCAATCGCATCAAAACCACCTAGACGTTGAGCAATTTTATAACCAATGTTTCCTGATTGTAATTCTGGGAAGACAAAGACTGTACATTTCCCAGCAATTTTAGAATCTGGATATTTTAAATCTGCAACCGTCTTATCATAAGCGGCGTCAAATTGAATTTCTCCTTCAAAAATGGCATTTGGATCTTGATTTTTTTCTTTAATAATTTCCAAAGCTTCTTTCACTTTATCAACAGCAGGTCCTGAACCTGAACCATTTGTGGAATAACTTAACATAGCCACACGAGGAGGAATTCCTAATGATTCTGCTGTTTTAGCTGTTTCCATTGCAATTTCTGCCAATAAAGGAGCATCTGGATCCACATTAATCGCACAATCAGAAAATAGATAGCGTTCTTGGTCCCCACGTCCACGTAAAAGTAGAAAAGCTCCACTGGTTCGTTTTACTCCTGGTTTAGTTTTAATAATTTGTAAGGCGGGACGAACGGTATCTCCTGTTGAGTGTATCGCTCCACTGACCATACCATCTACAATGCCCATGTAAGTTAACATTGTACCAAAGTAGTTTACATCTTGAACTAATTCTCTTGCTTCTTCTTTAGTAATTTTACCATTACGACGAGTAAATAAAGTATCAATCATTTCTTCTAAACGAGGATAAGTTTTTGGATTGATAAATTCAATTTCATCAATTAACACACCACAACGATAAGCAATCGGTTCAATTTCTTCTTTATCCCCTAATAATACTGGTTGAATTAAGTGTTCTGCTTGTAGACGTGCACAAGCTTTAATAATTCGTTCATCTGTTGCTTCGGGAAAAACTAAGCGTACATTTTGATCTTTTAATTTCATTTTTAATTGTTCAAAAAAGTCCATGATTGTTCCTCACTTTATCTCTTAATATTCTGGTAATTGCCACTGAATAGGGACACGTTTACTATCCGCTAATTTTTGATTTGCCTTGGAAAATGGATGTGAACCAAAAAAACCACGGTAGGCAGAAAGTGGACTGGGATGTGGTGTAGCAATCACATAATGTTTTTCTTCATCAATCAAAGCTCTTTTATTTAACGCTTGCCGACCAAATAAAAGAAAAACAATTGGCTTTTCGGATTGATTCAAAGCTTCCAATACATGATCAGTAAAAGTTTCCCATCCTTTTTGTTGGTGCGAATTTGCTTCTCCTTTACGTACAGTTAATACTGTATTTAATAATAAAACTCCTTGTTTAGCCCAAGAAACTAATTCTCCATGAGAAACCGGTTCAATCGCTAAATCTTCATATAATTCCTTATAAATATTTTGTAAAGAAGGAGGAAGTTTTCGTCCCTTTTGAATCGAAAAACTTAGTCCTTGTGCTTGTCCTTCTCCGTGATAGGGATCTTGTCCTAATAAAACGACTTTTACTTCATCGTAAGGAGTATAAGCAAAGGCTTGAAAAATTTTTTCTTTTGGTGGAAATACGGAGTAACAACGATATTCTTCTGTTAAATATTGTGCTAACAATTGAAAATACGGTTGTTTCATCTCTTCTTGAATAAATGTTGACCAATCCATAATTAGTCCTCCGTATAAAAATGCATATAAGCGTAAGGATGATTTGAAATCTCTTTTTCCTTATGGCAAATAAAGCCAATGGACTCATATAATTTACGTGCTCGCGGATTTTGAAAATCAACATTTAAAGCTACGGTTGCGTAGCCTTTTTCTCTTGCTACTTCGATTTGATCTTCAAGCAATCTTGTACCGATTCCTTTTCCACGCCAAGCTGTGTCGACCGACACGCTATCGATATACCAATCTTTTCCTTCACATTCAGACTCCCAAAATAGAGGCTCAAATGGAATCTTTTCTTCCTCCAATACTTGCGCCCATCCTTGGTCAATGTCTTTTTCTTCTGTTGCTGGATAACCCACTGCTACACCAATAATTTTCTTTTCTTCTTCCAAAAGACGAACTCGTTGATAAAAATAGCGATATCCCTCTTTGGTACAAGCTTGACATAAATATTGGAAGACTGATGCCTCTCCCCATGTCTGTAATAAAGGGAGTTCCATATCTTTAAAAATTGTCATTAAAAGATAAGCATAGGCTGGAATATCCTTTTTTGTTGCTGTTCGAATCATTATATTTCCTCCTTATCTGCCCAGTTCTATCATACCATGAATATTTTTGTTTTTGAAACCGTTATCAAATAGAATTTTTGGGTTATTTTAATATTTTCAATGATATAATGAAAATAGTGAAAAAGAAAGGAGTTTTTATGAAAAAAAGTATTGAACGTACCTTTGCTAGCATTTGGAATATTTTCTTATATATGCTGCAATGGACAATTATCTGTAGTATTATTAGTGTCATCGTTGGTTGTCTTGTAGCCTTTTTCCTTATTACTTTGGAAAAATGTATCGGTATTCGAAATGAGCATACATGGATTGTTTTATTTTTACCGGTTGTCGGAGGAATTTTTTCTTACTTATATAATTATCATGGAAAAGGTGCAGGCGGTGGAAATAACTTAGTCATTCGTGCAGCTTCTGGATCTGATGAATATGTACCTTTGCGTTTGGTACCTTTAACAATGTTCGGAACAATTTTTACTCATTTAACTGGGGGTTCTGTAGGTCGTGAAGGAACAGCTACGCAAATGGGTGGAACCATTGCTTACCATATCAGTCGTCTTTTTAAAATTACAGAAGTGGAAAAAGAATGGATTATTATGTGTGGGATCAGTGCTGGCTTTTCTGCCGTTTTTGGTACTCCTTTAGCAGGAACATTATTTGCTTTAGAAGTCCTTGTTATTGGTCGCATGCGTGTAGAAGCTTTATTCCCTGTCTTTTTAAGTGGATTTTTAGCAAATATTGTTGCAGAATCCTTCCCTGTGCACCACGCTCATTATGTGATGGGACCTGTGCCAGAATTATCTTTTATGTTAATTGTTAAATTAATTATTTGTTGTATTTTCTTTGGCTTTTTAGGTTTTTGCTTTGAAAAAGGCGTTCAATTAGTCAAAGGATTTTATACCAAACTATTAAAAAATCCTGTGTTAGTGAATATTGTTGGGGGTATGGTCGTAGTCACTTTAGCGATTATCCTACATACAGGACGTTACTTAAGTTTAAGCTTACCTATGCTATCTGAAGCTTTTACCGGACAAGCTCATCCTTTAGACTTTTTAGGTAAATTAGTCTTTACTGTTTTAAGTTTAGGAAGTGGATTCCAAGGGGGAGAAGTGACTCCTTTATTTGGGATTGGTGCTACTGCAGGAAGTTTCTTAAATCAATGGATGGATTTACCGATTGGCTTTATGGCAGCTATTGGTTTTGTTGGCGTGTTTGCGGCCGCAACGAATACTCCTATTACTTGTTTTGTTATGGGAATTGAATTATTCGGTGCGCAAGGAGCAACTTACTTATTATTCGTTACTATTTTAAGTTATATGCTTTCTGGTCATAATGGAATCTATACTTCTCAAAAATTAATTCGTCCTAAATATTGGATTGGCCAATCGATTTTGCCTTTAAAACAAAAGAAAAATTGCCATGTCGAAGAGAAAATAAAATAAAACAAAAAGAAGCTCCCAAAATTGGGAGCTTCTTTTATATAGATAGACACAAATTAACGAACTGAATCTAATACTTCACGTAATTCTGAAGCTGATTTATGTAATTGTGCTTTTTCTTCATCAGTGATGTGTAATTCAACAATACGTTCAACACCGTTTTCAGTAACGATTGCTGGAATACCTGTGTAGATATCTTCTAATCCGTATTGACCTTCGAAGTATGCAGATACTGGTAAGATTGCATGTTCGTCGTTTAAGATTGCTTTAACAACACGAGCAGTACTTAAACCGATACCGAAGTTTGTGTAACCTTTACGGTCGATGATGTAGTAAGCTGCATCACGTACAGCAACGTACATTTCATCTAAGTCTTCTTTAGTGATTCCTTCGCCGTCTTCGATCATTTGCATGATTGGTTTACCACCAACTGTAGCGTGTGACCAAACTGCTGTTTCTGAATCTCCGTGTTCACCAATGATGAATGCAGAAACATCACGAGGATCTACGTTTAATTTGTTAGCAACTTGCATACGTAAACGAGTTGAGTCTAAAGATGTACCTGTACCTACTACACGGTTTTGAGGTAATCCTGATTCTTGCCATGCAACGTAAGTTAAAACGTCTACTGGGTTTGAAGCGATTACTAATACGCCGTCGAATCCTGAATCCATTACTGAACGGATAACAGATTTCATAATTTTAGCGTTTGTATCTACTAATTCTAAACGAGTTTGACCAGGTTTTTGGTTGATACCAGCAGTTACGATAACTACATCTGCATCTTTACATTCTGAGTAGTCTCCACTTTTCACGCGGCAGTTTCCGTTTGTGTAAGTAACGCCGTCGAATAAGTCGCGAGCTTCACCTTCTGCTTTGTCTTCGTTTAAGTCTACTAAGACCATTTCATTTAAGATATTTTGGTTTAAGATAGAGTACGCAATACCAGTTCCTACGAAACCAGTTCCTACGATAACTCCTTTTCTTGAAGTTTTTTTCATTTCAGTCACCTCAAAATTTTGTTTTATTTTGAAAAAGTTACAACCTCTTTGAAAATGATTTTGCAACTCTCAATTACATTTACATTTTATCACTTTTCTTTTCACTTGTCATCGACTTTTTGCAAACCTTTTCCAAGATATTTTCTTTATTTTGAAAATGAATCGCAAAAGAAAAAGAGAGGATTTCTCCTCTCTATCCATCTATTTCTTTACGCCAACGTGCTAGTGGTAAGCGACGTAAAATTAAATCTAACGCAATAATTTCTAGTGGTACAGTAATACATTGTTTTAAAATACGCACCGGCATAATGGCTAATAAAGGCATATGATACATCATATAAAGCCAAATTGGTGTCAAAATTAAACGCACAATGACTGCATTTAAAATTACTGCCCAAGCAATATTGGACCATTTTACTTCTCTTTTTCCTAAAAAGTACCCATAAATAACCCCAGTAATTAAGGCATTTAGAGTAAATCCAAAGAAAAATTGTGCTTTTGGAGCAATCCACATCCCAATAAAATCTGCAGCTACCGTAGCTACAGGTGTCCAAATTGGACCGAATAAAGCTCCAGTGATCGCTTCTGGAATAAAAGTAAAACTAAACTTCAAAAATTCCGTTTCAATCGAAATAAATCGACTAAAAATGACCATGATGGCCACTAATAGAGCCAGTAAGACGATCTTTTTTGTTCTTTTTTTTGTTTTCATTGTAATCCCCCTTATCGGGCTCACAAATGTGTGAATGCGAAAAAGAATCGCAAATTTTCATTTTTCGTTCCAAAACTTCATTCGTTATTTTGGACACTTAACGCTCTTTTTCTACCCTTAATTTAATTTTGCTTACATTCTAACATATGATTTGCTAAGGAAGCAAACTCCTCAATGGATAATGTTTCTCCTCGACGTTTTGGATCAATTTCTGCTAAAGATAAGCTTTGTTCTAACCAAGCTTTCGTCGCTTCATCTTTACCAAAAGTATGTAATAAATTATTCCATAACGTTTTACGACGCAATTGGAAAGCAGCCTTCACTACTTTGAAGAAAAAGTCCTCATCTTTAACTTCTACTAACGGCTGTTGACGACGTTCTAATTTCAAAATCGCAGAATCGACATTTGGTTGAGGTACAAACGCTGTTTTTGGCACAATAAAAGCAATACTTGCTTCCATATAATATTGCACTGCAATCGATAATGAACCATAAGCTTTTGATTTTGGTTTAGCTTGGATTCTTTCTGCTACTTCTTTTTGCATCATTACAACCATTTTTTCTACTGGTAAATCCGACTCTAAAAAATGCATCATAATTGGCGTTGTAATATAGTAAGGAAGATTTGCGACCACTTGAATCGGTTTTTCTAAATCAAATACTTGACTGGCAATTTCTCGCAAATTCACTTTTAATACATCTTCGTTTACTACAGTGACATTATCATAAGGAGCTAAGGTTTCTTCTAAAATCGGTAATAAACGACCATCAATTTCAAAAGCAAGTACTTCTCCTCCAGAACGAGCTAAATGTTCTGTTAATGCACCAATTCCTGGACCAACTTCTATAATTTGACTCTCTTTATTTAGCTCTGCCGTAGCGGCGATATGGCGTAAAATATTAGGTTCGGTTAAAAAGTTTTGTCCTAGACTTTTTTTGAATGAAAATCCATGACGTTGTAAAATTTCTTTTGTTCTAGAAGGACTGGCAATATCCTTTTCTATCATTCTTCTTCTCCTTTAATTTTCTATTTTTTCATATTGTATCATGACTGCTTCAATTTGTTCTGTAGTAATTCCAAACATCGCAAGTCTTTTTTGTAATTGTTTTCCATTAGTATATCCAATATGCAATGCTTCTCCTAAATACGCACGTCTTTTCTTCGCATCACTTCCAGCTAATAAACCAAAAGCTTGTAGAAAAGAGCGTGGGATAGATGCCTTCTCCTTGCGACACGGTGTCGACACACCTTCCAAAGCAGCTAAAATCGCTTCATCACTCGCATGCTCTACTCCTAGACTTCCTTTATGTGCAGGGGCAGCTTCTTTTTTACTTAAAAAAGCATGCTTTACTTGAGGAAAGTGTTGGGTAATGGTAGTACGAATCTTTTCACCAGAAAAATCTGGATCGGTAAAGACAATGACTCCTCGTTGCTCTATTGCTTTTTCAATTAAAGAAAACACTGCTTCATCGATTGCTGAACCATGAGTTTCAATGCAATCTGCTTTTACCACTTGTTGGACACGAATAATATCATCGCGCCCTTCTACCACGATTAACTCTTTGATTTCTTTCATTTTTCTTCCTCAATTCCAAAAAGAGTGCATGCATTATGCATCGTTTGTTTTGCAATTTCTTCTGGTGTTACTGCACATAAATCGGCGATATACTCAGCGACATATCGTACGTACGCAGGTTCATTTTGTTTTCCGCGTTTTGGTACTGGAGCTAAATAAGGAGCATCGGTTTCAATTAAAAACGCTTCTTTTGGTACTTTTTTTGCGGCTTCTTGTACCATTTTTGCATTTTTAAAAGTGACCACTCCACTAAAAGAAATATGCATTCCTAAATCTAAAAAGCGCTCCATCCATTCTACATTCCCATTAAAACTATGAATAATTCCTGGTACTTTTTCTTCTTTTAAAATACGATAAACATCTTCGTAAGCTTCAAAAGAATCTTTTTCTTTTGAACGAGTATGAATGCTCACTGGAAGATGAAGATTACGAGCGATTGCTAATTGACGACGAAAAATCTTTTCTTGATCTTCTTTTGGATCTTCCATCCAGTAATAATCCACACCAATTTCTCCTAAAGCCACCACTTTTTCTTCTGCTAATTGAGCTTCTAGTTGTTGCTCTGTTTGTTCATTATATTCTTTAATATCTGTGGGATGAAAACCAATAATACTATAAAGTTCAGGAAATTTGGTACTTAAGGCTAAACTTTGTGCGTTGGTTTCTTGATTACATCCAACAATTGCCATTTTTGTTACACCATTTTCTTTTGCTCGTGCAACATATTCTTCTTCTTTTCCTAAGAATGCTTCATCATTTAAATGTGTATGGGTATCAAAATACATCTCTCTCACCTTTCTTTTGAAAAGAAAACACTGGACTTTCATCCAGTGTTCTTTTTTTGTATCTAATTAGCCAATATCTGAACCATTTGGAATTGACTTTGGTACTTCAATAACGGTTAATTGACCATCATGTTCGGCAGATAAAATCATTCCTTGGCTGATTTCACCACGTAATTTACGTGGAGTTAAGTTGGCTACAATTACTACTTTTTTCCCAACTAATTCTTCTGGATTTGGATAATATTCTGCAATTCCAGATAAAATTTGACGATGTCCTTCATCTCCAGCATCTAAACGGAATTGTAATAATTTATCCGCTCCTTTTACTTTTTGACATTCGATAACTTCTGCTACTTTTAATTCAACTTGGTCAAAAGTATCAAATTTAATGGATTGTGGTTTAGTAGAAACTAATGTTGTTTCTTCTGGATCCCATTTTTCTTCTTTTGGTAATCCAGCTTGCATTTGATTTTTAATATATTCCACTTCTTCTTCGATATCTAAGCGTGGGAATAAAGGTTGTCCTTTACTAATCACTTGTGTGTTTTCTGGGAACTCACCAAAGTGAATATCTTTAATTGATACAGGTTCTTTCCAAGATAATCCTAATTGTTCAAAGATTTCTTTCGCTGTATTTGGCATTACAGGTTGTAATAACAACGCAATTACACGTAAGCTTTCACATAAATGAACCATTACAGAATCTAACGTTGCTTGTTGATCTTCTTCTTTCCATAATTTCCATGGAGTCGTTTCATCAATGTATTTATTGGTTACAGAAATTAATTCCCAAACACGATCTAATGCTGTAGTAAATTCCATATGTTCCATTGCTTTATGATAAGAACCAATTAACTCAGCTGCACGTTTTGAAAGGTTACCATCAAACTCTGTAACAGAAGAATTATATTTTGGCACTTTTCCTTTGCAATATTGGTTCACCATAGCGATGGTACGGTTTAATAAGTTTCCTAAGTCATTCGCTAAGTCATGGTTCACACGACCCACAAAGTCTTCTGGTGTAAAGACACCATCTGTACCAAATGGAACTGCACGCATTAAGTAATAACGTAAAGCATCTAAGCCATAACGAGCTACTAACATTTCTGGATAAACGACGTTTCCTTTTGATTTACTCATCTTACCGTCTTTCATTAATAACCAACCATGAGCAAAGACTTGTTTTGGTAATGGTAAATCTAAAGCCATTAACATAATTGGCCAATAAATGGTATGGAAACGAACGATTTCTTTTCCGACCATATGTACATTTGCTGGCCAGAATTTATTGAAGTTTGTATCATCATCACTTCCATAACCTAATGCTGTGATGTAGTTTGTTAACGCATCTAACCAAACATAGATGACATGTTTTGGATTTGATTTCACTGGAATTCCCCAGTGGAATGTTGTACGAGATACTGCTAAATCCTCTAGTCCTGGTTTAATGAAGTTATTAATCATTTCATTTTTACGAGAAACTGGTTGAATAAAATCAGGATGATCTTCGTAATATTGTAATAAGCGATCTGCATATTTACCCATTCTGAAGAAGTAGCATTCTTCTTTCACTAATTCTACTTCATGACCGCTTGGTGCCTTCCCACCAATTACTTTTCCTTCATCATCGTAGTAAACTTCTGCTAATTGTGTTTCTGTGAAGTATTCTTCGTCCGCTACAGAATACCAACCTTCATATTCGCCAAGATAGATATCATCTTGTTCAATTAAACGTTCAAACATTGCTTGAACTGCTTTTTCATGGTTTTCATCTGTTGTACGAATGAAGTAGTCGTAAGAAATATCTAATGTATTCCATAATTTTTTCACTTCATGTGCCATGTTGTCGACATACTCTTGTGGAGTAATGCCTAATGCTTCTGCTTTTTGTTGGATTTTTAATCCATGTTCATCTAATCCAGTTAGATAAAATACATCACAACCCATTAAACGTTTATAACGAGCCATTACATCACAAGCAATTGTTGTATATGAGTTCCCGATATGTAACTTTCCACTTGGATAGTAAATCGGTGTAGAGATATAAAACGTTTCTTTTTCCGTCATTTTCTTTTCCTTCCTTTATCTCTTCTTTTTTCCTAACGCTTTACGTTCGTAATGCCACACACTGACTGCATTAACGAATGTAATTACGGTAAAAATAGCGACAAGCCATCGTGTTGTCTCACCACTTCCAATAGGACTAACATTTAAACGAATTAATAGGATACTAAACCCTAAAATAAACGTTAAAAAAGTCACTTGGCTGGCAGGACTAAAGATTGCTTCTTTTTGTTCACTATGGGACCACTGCATTACTTTACGGATGTAGTAAATGATTGCAATTAGTGCAACGAGGCACTCCATAATGACAAGCCACGGGATATTCCCCATTTGACTACTCCTTTCTTCCTAACACTTAATTGTTTACATTATCTCACATTTTGGACGGTTTATCATCCTTTCTATGAAAAAAATCATAAACATTATGCGCAACATTTTTAGGAATTCCAATTTGCATAAAGTCTTCTACAGAGGCATTTTTCATTTCACTTAAATCAGAAAAATGACTCAGTAATTGTTGTCTTCTTTTCACACCTACACCTGGAATTTCTTGTAAAACGGATTGTAATCCACTTTTTCGTCTTGTCTTTTGATGGAAATGTAAGGCATAGCGATGGACTTCCTGTTGGATTTCTTCTAGCAGATGAAAAGCTTCTCTTGCATCTTGTAAAGGAATCTCTTGTAATGGATCGCCATATAATAATGCTCTGGTTTGGTGATGCTCATCTTTGACCATTCCTGCAACAGGGATATAAAGTCCTAATTGTTCTTTTAATACCTCTTTTGCAGCTTCAACCTGAATTTTTCCTCCATCTACTAACAGTAAGTCTGGTAAAGGTTCTCCTTCTTTTTGCAGACGACTATATCGGCGATATACCACTTCTTTCATCGCGCGATAGTCATCTCCTTGGCTTTCTTTAATTTTAAACTTACGATATTGTTTTGGTGCTTTTCTTCCATCAATATATACCACTAGACCAGAAACATTATCCTTTCCTTGCCAATGAGAATTATCAATAGATTCTAAACGATGTAAAAAAGGAAGATGTAGTTTTTCAGCTAATTGATCCCAACCTCTTTTTTGACGTTGTATTTTTTTATCTTGTAATTCCCATTCATCTTGAAGCTGTTTCGCCGCATTTTTACAAGCTAATTGAACAAATGAATGCTTTTCTCCTCGTTTAGGTACCCGAATTGTTGTTGGAATCCATTGCTGTAGCGCATCTATGTCGAGCGACACGGGAACTAATATTTCTTTTGGAACTAAGTTTTGTTGATAAAATTGTAGTAGGTAGGTCAAGACGGTTTCTTCCACAGAATCTATGCTATAAAAACTATCCATGTCCCGTTGAATCATTTTCCCATGACGAATATGAAAAATTTGAATTCCGATTTTTCCTTGGCGCACAGCATAACCAACAATATCGCGATCAATGTCTTCGGCATGTGTTACCTTTTGTTCTTCTTTCATCTTTAAAATGGCTTTCCATTCATCACGATATTCTGCAGCCATTTCATACTCTTGTTTGGCTGCTGCTTGATTCATTTTTTGTTCTAAGCGTTCGGCAACAGGATCCATGTCGCCTTGAAGAAAATGACGTACTTTTTGCACCTCTTTTTGATATTCTTTAGGATCTAATTGAAAATAGTAAGGACAAGAGCATTGATCTAAATGGTGATAAAAACAAGGTTTCTTTTCATTCGGTCCACACTTACGCAAAGGATAGAGGCGATCTAAGATTTTTTTTGTCTCTTTTGCAGCTTGGATATCTGGATAAGGTCCAAAATATTCTGCTTGATCTTCTTGTACTTTTCTTGTGATTTTTAATTGAGGATAACGTTCCTTAGTAATTTTTAAATACGGATAGCTCCGGTTATCTTTCAATAAAATATTATATTTAGGTTGATTTTCTTGAATTAAATTCATTTCTAAAGCCAAAGCTTCATTTTCTGAACTTGTAACGATATATTCAAAATCTACTAATTCAGCAACTAGACGTTTCGTCTTTTCATTATGTTCACCTGTAAAGTAAGAACGCACTCGATTTTTTAATGATTTTGCTTTTCCTACATAGATAATCTCATCGGCTTCATTATGCATCAAATAACATCCTGGTTGATCAGGTAATAATTTTAATTTGTGTTTGATTAAATCGTTCATTCTCTCACCTTCTTTACCAAAAGAAAAAGGGCTAGACACCTAGCCCTTCCTTTTTATTTGTATTCTTAACGATAAGAATTGATAATCTCTAATAATTGTTCTTTTGTATGTAAACCAACAATCGTTTCAACGATTTCTCCATCGCGCATTAAGAACATTGTTGGGATACTACGTACACCTAAGCGTTGTGTTGTATCTGGATTTTCATCGATGTTTAATTTATAAACATGAACATCAGTTAACTCGGAAGCTAACTCATCAATGATAGGTCCTTGCATACGACATGGACCACACCAAGGTGCCCAAAAGTCAACTAAACATAGTCCATCAATTGTTTTTTCTACAAAGTTTGCATCAGTAATTGCTTCTGCCATGATTCTTCGCTCCTTTATCTTTCTTCATTCTCATTTTAACATAGGAGAAAAAAGATATCGAAAACTATGCTCCTTTGAAATAAACAATCGTTGCGCCATTTCCACCGGCATTTGCAGGAGCATATTCAAAATGATCAATATGACGATGACGTTGAAGTAATTTTTGGATTCCTTGACGTAAAGCTCCAGTTCCTTTTCCGTGAACAAGCGTTACACTGTGATATCCAGCAACTAATGCTTGGTCTAAGTATTGTTCTACTTTTTGCATTGCTTCTTCATATCGTTCTCCACGTAAATCTAAAGAAGCTTTTACTCCTTTTGAGTTAGAACGTTGGATAGTAGTCATGGTCGTTTCTTTTTGTTGCTCTTGCGCTTTTTTCGTTCTTGTAAATTCTGATTCTGGTAATTTCATTTTTAAAATTCCCAATTGAACTTCCCAAGTACCATCTTTAAATGGGCGCACCAAAGTTCCACGTTGCCCATAACTTTCTACCAATACTTCGTCTCCCACAGCTAGTGCTTGTTTTTTCTTTTCTCGTTGTAATACTTTATTTTTCAATAAATGTTGTTCTTCTTCAGATTTCAAATGATTTAATTGCGTTTGCGCAGCAATCAATTCATGCTCTTTGACTGCTTTTGTATCTAAATGTTCTTGCTTTTCTTTTAAATCTTGAATGATTTCTTTCGCTTCCACACTTGCTTTTTCTACGACTTGATTTGCTTCTTTTTTCGCTTCTTTTAATAAGTGCGCTTTTTCTTTTTTAAACGCCGCAAAAGCTTCTTTCAATTCTTTTTGTAGTGCTTCTGTTTCACTTAATTTTTCAGTAAAGGCGTGTTCTTTTTCTTCATAACCTTGACGAGCATTTTCTAATTGCTCAATCATATTGGCCAAATCCCCTGTTTGATGATCCATGTTTTCTTTAGCTTCTGTAATCAACGTTGGATCTAATCCTAGACGTAAAGAAATTTCAAAAGCATTACTGCTTCCAGGAGCACCAATTAATAAGCGATACGTTGGAGATAATGTTTGCACATCAAACTCCATACTTGCATTGCAAGTGTGAGGCTCATTATAAGCATAAACTTTTAATTCAGGATAGTGTGTCGTACATAAGGTTAATGCTCCTTTTTGTAAGAGACGATTTAAAATCGCAATCGCTAATGCTGCCCCTTCTTGTGGATCAGTTCCTGCTCCTAATTCATCAAGTAGCACTAAGCTATGTCGCCCGACACGGTCTAAAATTTGAATAATATTTTTCATATGACCAGAAAACGTACTCAAACTTTGTTCAATGGATTGTTCATCCCCAATATCTACCATAATTTGATCAAAGATAGTCATTGTACTTTCTTCTGCTACCGGAATGGCCATTCCTGTTTGTAACATGAGTTGTAATAAGCCCACTGTTTTTAACGTAATGGTTTTTCCTCCGGTATTTGGTCCTGTAATTAAAAGACTTTGGAATTCTTCACCTAAATAAATATCATTAGGCACTACCGTTTCTGGATTCAATAAAGGATGGCGTGCTTGTAAAAAAGAAAAAGATTGAGTAGTACTCATTTCTGGGATACAAGCTTTCATCTCTGCAGCCAATTTTGCTTTAGCTTGAATCACATCTAATTGACCTAAATGATAGGCATTTTGTTGAATTTCTTGACGATGAGGCATAATTTCTTGAATTAATTGAGCCAAAATTCGTTGTACTTCTTCTTTTTCTTCCACTTTCATTTGTTGACGACGATTATTTAACTCTACTATCGCTTTTGGTTCAATAAATAGAGTTTGTCCGGTCGCACTTTGGTCATGGACCATCCCACCAAATTGATTACGATATTCTGCTTTTACAGGAATTACATAACGGTCAGAACGCATCGTAATTACTGCGTCGCTCAAATAACGACTATTTTTCCCACGAATCATCTCTGATAATTGTCCACGAATTTGTTGTTCGCATTGACGAATTTGACGACGTAATTGAGCTAAACGTTCTGTAGCACTATCTTCTACTTGTCCTTGTTCATTAATACAACGATGAATTTCTCCAGATAATGAAGGGATAGGTTGTAATTGTTGAATCAAAGCTTTCAATTCTGGAAAACTTTCTTCTTCCTCTAATTCTTCTAATTTACGAAGAACTTGTGCCGCATTTTTTAAGATATGCCCTAAATTTAAGATTTCTAACGCTTGAATGGAAGCACCAATTTTAATCCGAGAAAGACTTTGTCTTGGATCGGTTAAAGCTAAAAAAGGTAATTCTTTTCCTAAGCGTAACATCGTCATTGCTTCTTTTGTTTGTTCTAATGCTTGTTGCACCTCTTCTTTGACAAAAGAAGGAGTAATCTGATGAATATGTTCTTCTACCATTGGTGTAGCAACTTTTTGTTGTAACTCATCAATGACAAAAGAATAATCTAATAATGATAATAATTTTTTCACAAAAACCCTCCTTACATCCCTAAAATAAAGTTTTGTAACCAAGGAATAAGCATTGGTGTTTGATACCACATCCATTGAACCACCGTACTATTTTCTAAAGCAGCTTGAATGGAAGGAACAGGTAAAACACTCAATAATAATAACCCTACAAGGCAAAAAATATAAACGACAACGACTTGTAATAATCCTCCTAAAATATGGTTCACTTGAGATAACGCTCCAGTAGGTAATTTACATTTAGCAAATAACAAATGAGCGATAAAATGAGTCAATAACCATCCTAAAAGGCAGATACATAAAAAGCCACATAAGTGATAGAAAGGTTCTTCTAATTTCAATAACCAATCCTGACTATAAAAAGTTAATTGCGTATTTAAATTAGGTGCTGGGAAAGGAATCCATAGAGTAAAATGATTTCCTAATCTTGGTCCTAAAAGCAAGGCTACAAATACAGTAGCTGCATAGCCAGCAAAGTAAAATAAATTTCTGACAATTCCTCGACGATAACCGACGTAAAACGCCAGAAAAAGAAGGATAATGATAAGAGCAGAAAGCATAGCTATTTTCTCCTTTTCTTTTGTTTAATTTTTGCTTTATGAACTTGATTTAATAATTGTTGCTTTTGACAAACGGCTTGTTCATCTTCTTTTGCCATCGCTACAGATAAATCTTGTTCCATCTTTTTTTGAATTTGAGTTAATAAAGTATTATATTCTGGACTTTTTTCCCATTGGTCCAACTTCTTTTGTAATGCTTCATTTTCTTTTTTCAAAGCAGCGACTTCTTTTTCTAATTTTAATTGGTCCGAAAGAGCATTTATAGCAATTGCAATCGCAGATTGATAAGTTGATAAAGAAGAGCAACGTTCACTCCATTCAGCGTATCGATGCTGTATCGCCTCTAATTGCTCTTGATTTTCTTCGGTTTGCACATAAAATTTTTGATCTCGAATGGTAAAACAAAAACGCATCTTCTTTCCCTCCTTATAACCACCTTATTCTATCATATTATAGACCATGATTCATCCTATGATAAAATAAAAGAAAAAAGGAGGAATGATATGAGTCACTATACATTATTAAAAAAAGAGAATAAGGAACTGCAAACTTTTTATCAAAAGTATTGCATCACTCCTCCTCCTCATGCGGATTGGGCTGCTCAATATCAAGGAACAAGAATTACTGCTTATCAAAGTGGGAAAATTCTTTTTCAAGGAAAAAATGCGGAACAAGAATATTATCGTTGGCAAAAAGAAGAAAAAGAAGAAAAAGAGCCTTCCTCTTCTTCTCTATCCCAACTCTCTTTAATTGGTAGTGATGAAGTAGGAAATGGAAGTTACTTTGGTCCTCTTGTCGTTGTCGCTGCCTATGTCACAAAAGAGGATATTCCTTGGTTGACTACTTTAGAAGTAGCCGATTCAAAAACGTTAACCGATGAAAAAATGAAAAAAATTGCGCCACAGTTAAAAGAAAAATTACCCTATCAAGCATTAATTGTCTCTCCTAAAAAATATAATGCCATTCAACCACGATATAATGCCGTAAAAATGAAGGTAGCTTTGCATAACCAAGCACTTCTTTTATTAGAAAAAAGAATAGAAAAGGAAAACCAACCTTTAGACGCGTTACTGATTGATCAATTTACTTCTGAAAAAAATTATCAACAATATGTTAAAGAAGAAAAAGAACAGCCTCATCATCCTGTCTTGATGCGGGTAAAAGGAGAACAAGAGCATCTTGCTGTCGCGGCAGCTAGCATTATTGCTCGCACTTTATTTTTAGAACAATTAGAACAACTCGGTGTTCCTTATCATCTCACTTTACCAAGTGGTGCAGGAGAAAAAGTAGATCAAGTAGGAGTAGAGCTATGTCGTCGATACGGGGTCGATACCCTAGAAAAAGTCGCAAAGCTTCATTTCAAAAACACGCAAAAAATTAAGGCTAAACTCTAAAACATAAAAAAAGCCACACAAGGAAATTCCCTGTGTGGCTCTCTTTTTTAATGTTTATGGTTACAATGTTCGTGGTCGCATTCGCTTTCTTCAGCCATAAATGCACCAAAGACTTCTTCTACCATATCCCATTCTTTATCTGTAGTGATTTCGTTTAATTTTCCGCCTTCACCATTTTCATCTTCTTCATAAGAGTAAGCTAATAATTCTACTTCTTCTCCATCTGGTACGTTTGATGGGCATAATAATACGTAGTTTTTACCGAATTCTTCTTGACCATCAATAGTTAATAAGATTTCAAAAAGTTCTTCATTTCCTTGTTCATCGACTAATGTTAAGTAGTCGCGTTCATTTGTTTCTACCATGTTCTTTCCTCCTAAAATGATTGACGATCGAGATAATTTTGTAAAATCATTACCGCCGCTAGTTTATCAATCACTTGTTTTCTTTTTTTACGAGAGACATTTCCCTCTTCAATTAACATTCGTTCTGCTTCGACGGTCGTTAATCGTTCATCTTGATAATAAACAGGTAAGCCAAAGCGTTGCTCTAGATGTTCTCCATAGCGTATCGCCGCTTCAGCACGATCCCCTAAGCTATTATTCATATGCTTTGGTAAGCCAACAACAAAAGCTTGTACTTGATATTCTTTGACTAACGCTTTGACTCGATCATAGCCAAAGTAGCCTTTTTCTTCATCAATTGGAATAATTTCTACTCCTTGTGCGGTCCAACCTAAAGGATCACTTACCGCAATCCCTACAGTTTTAGAACCAACATCTAATCCCATGTATCGCTTCATTCTTCAATGTTAACTCCGTGATGTTCTAAGTAGTCACGAACTAAAATTTCCATAATTTCATCGCGTTCTACTTGGCGAATTAATTTACGAGCATCTTTATGTCGAGGGATATATGTTGGATCCTCCGACAATAAGTAGCCGACAATTTGGTTAATTGGGTTATAACCTTTTTCAGCTAAGGCATCGTAAACACGAATTAAAGTATCAGCGACCATCAATTCCTTATGTTCTTCTGCTGTGAAACGTCTTGTTTGTCCATTATCCATCATAGATTCCCCCTTTTTGTTTTATCCTACCATTGAAGCGGTAAAAGGTACACCAATTTGCGTTTCTTTTGGTAGAACTAAGATTCCTCGTTCTTTTGGTGCATTTTCTAAATGCAATTCTTTTGCGGAACAAATCATTCCTGAGCTTGGTACTCCGCGCAATTCTCCTGGCCAAATGCAAGTACCATCTGGCATCATTGAACCTGGAGTGGCAACAACTACCGTTTGACCTGCCTCAATATTTGGTGCTCCACAAACGATTTGTAAAACTTTTCCATCAGCCACTTCAACTTCTGTAATATGTAAGTGGTCAGAGTCTGGATGGTCCACACAAGTTTTCACAAATCCAGTGACGATATGTGGACGATTTTCTGCTTTATCTAAAAGCGTTGTAAATCCACAATCAAATAAAAGGGCATTTAATTGATCAATTTCGCTATCAGTAGGAAAGACTTGTCCTTTTTTTCCTGAAATTGAAGGTACTAGTTTTTTGATATTAAAAAAGTTATATCCGCTTACTTCACCTTCTGCGTTGTACAAAGCAACGACATTACCCACTGCTTTGACTTCTGGTTGATCACTTGCATTTTGTAATAAAACCATCAAGCAATCTCCAAATACAGCTTCATTAAATGAAAAAATCAATTTTATTCTCCTTTACTTTTCGATTACTACTATTATTATATCATGACCACAACGTAATCACACAAGACAATTAAACAAAAGAAAAATTATAATTGAGAAATAAATTCCACAATTTGTTCTTTTGTCTTACGATTACGATTACTAAAACGGCCTACTTCTTTTCCGTCTTTGAAAGCTACAAAGCTAGGAATTCCACGAACTTCTAACTCTAACATTTCATCCATCCATTGATCAGCATCAATTTTAATCATTGTCCATTCTGGAAATTCTGCCGCAATTTCTGGCATTGCTGGTTCAATATAGCGGCAATCACGGCACCATTCTGCAGTAAAATACAAAATATTTTGCCCTTCTTGCATCGCTTTTTCTAACATTGCTTTATCCTTTAATTGTTCCATCGCCGTATTCTCCATATACAATTTGATTTACTTTTTCTGTGTTTAAGTCTAGTAAAATTTCTTTCAAGGCTTTTTTCGCAGCTAAGAAATCTTCGATATTAAACATTCCTTGATGCGTATGGATATAACGAGCAACTACACCAATCACTGCACTTGGAATTCCTTCGTTGGCTTGATGAGCTGCTGCTGCATCTGTGCCGCCTTTAGAAACATAATATTGATGTGGAATATCATGTTTTTCGGCAATTTCTAAAATGTAATCACGCATGCGTGGTAACATTAAGAAACGTGGATCTTGAATACGGATTAAGAATCCTTCTCCTAGATGACCAAAAGTATTTGTTTTTGTCTCAATATCATTAGCTGCAGAGCAATCTACCGCGAAGAATAAATCAGGTTTGAATTTTGTAGCTGAAGCTGTTGCTCCACGTAGACCTACTTCTTCTTGGATGTTTGCTCCAATGACTAAGTTGACATCTAAATCTACATCTTGTAATTCTTCTAATAACATTTTGACTACTAAGCAGCCATAACGGTTATCCCAAGCTTTAGAAATCACATTTTTACCATTTGCTGTTAAAATTGTTTCACTTTGTGGGATAATTGGATCTCCTGGACGTACACCATAAGATAGTGCTTCTTCTTTAGAAGTAAAACCAGCATCAAATAAAATTTCTGATACTTCTACATTAGCTTGACCATTTGTTCCACGTAATAAATGAGGTGGAATAGAAGAAGAGATGACTGGGATATCTCCTTCTTTTGTTTGTAATGTAAAGCGTTGTGCACTTACTACGTAAGGATTCCATCCTCCTAATGGTACAACGTTTAACATTCCGTTTTCACGAATACGAGTCAACATAAATCCAACTTCATCCATGTGAGCCGCAACCATAACTGTTTTGGCATTTTCTTTTTTGCTATATTTAATGCCAAAAACACCACCCAATCCATCAAATTGGATTTCATCCACTTTGCCTTTCATTTGTTGGACTAAAAAGTCACGCATTGGTCCTTCATTACCACTTGTGGCCTGAATTTCCGTAATTTCTTTAATTTGGGCAAATAAATCTTCTGTCATTTTTTTCGTCCCTTTCTTTTCTTTTTATCTATCATTATATACGATTTTTACCATTCCTCCTAGTTTTAAGAATAACAAATTCCAATCTTGCCTCCAAACAAGTAAACGATTTCTCTTTTCCTGACTAAAAATGATATAATAAAGCAAATGATATTAAGAGATTGGAATGAGAGAGATGGAAAAAAAAGAATTTATCGGTCTAACTTTACTTTCTAGTGCAGTCGTTGCAGGAGGCGCTTATTTAGGACATCGTTATTACGAAAAGAATCGTCCTCATTGGCTACTAAATCGCTTGAAAAAAGAATTGAGTCAATATGGAACGATTGAAAATTCATGGATTAACTGCACTCCTGTCACAACCAAAGACTTTGGAGAAGTACATACAGGATATCATGGTGGAATTGCTTTAAAAGAAGAAAATCAACCGTTAACTTACTATGAATTTTTCATCGATAAAAAAACAGGTGAACTCATCGAATTTACAACAAAATAAAAGAAAAAAGCGAAAAGAATATGTCTTTTCGCTCTTTTTATGCAATTTCTACATCGATTTTTTGTAAATCATAACCATTGAGTAAAATTATTACTCCTGCGCCAATAAGAAGAAATTTATTTTTAATTTAATTTCCTTTCCTTCTTGTCATTTTTTTATGGGTAAAAATAAGCAATAAAAAAAGAAGTTCTTAACTAAGAACTTCTTAAGCATTCCATTATTTTTCTTTTTTCTCTGGGAAGTAAGCTTCTACACGATAAATCACTTGCCCACGACTAGAAAACTTCTCTTCGTATTCTGTCATAATATTTCCTGCAAAATCACTGGCATGTAAATCTAACCAAACTTGTTTAATAATCATGCCATATTGTGAGAAACTCGCCAATGAATATTCAAATAATCCTCGATTATCTGTTTTAAAATGAATTTCTCCATTCGGTTGTAAAATCTGTTCATACGTTTCTAAAAAAGAACGATAAGTTAATCTTCTTTTTTCATGACGTGTTTTTGGCCATGGATCAGAAAAATTCAAATACAATTGATGAACTTCTCCATCCGCAAAGTATTCATTCAAATTACGACCATCTACCAATAGTAATTTTAAATTCGGTACTTCTGATTCAACTAATTTATCTAAGGCATTCACAAGGACATTTTTATTCATTTCAATCCCGATATAATTAATTTCAGGATGTGCTTTTGCCATTTCATTAATGAAACGACCTTTCCCTGATCCGACCTCGATATGTAATGGTTGTTCTTTTTCAAATAATGTTTGCCATTTTCCACGATAGTCTTCTGGGTTTTGAATGACATATTGCGGATATTTTTCTAACATTGCTAAGGCTTGTGGTTTATTTCGCACACGCACAGGCAAATCCTCCTATTTCTTTTTCTTCCATGATAAGCGATAAAGGACTACTTCTTCAAGTAACAAAAGAATAAAAACGATTCCAGCTGTCGCTATGTCGGCGACATACCAACTCATCGCTGCGACAGGTACAGCAAAAGCAAAGGAAATCCAAAAATAAATTCTTTGTAATGCGGCCTGCTGTTCTTTTTCTTTAACTGGATATAAATGAATCGCTAACACATAATCAAAAGCATGACGGATAGGTTGTATTTGTAATAGTAGTAAGTATAAGAAAGCCATCGCGCCAATGATAAGGACTCCTTTAGAAGGTCGTAACCATAAGAAAAGAAGGGTAATCAATGTTAAACGAATAAATAATCCAATATATTCATTATTACGAATCAATTCTCGCCAATATAAATAATCATAGGTATGAGCCGCATCTTTTTTCATTCGATTTAACCATGGATCAAAATAGGCTCTGCGTTTTACTTTTGTTGTTACATCTGGCACATCCGTAAATAAGGCAAAGAAGCGATAAATTCGTTGCATTCGTTTTTCCTCATATTGAACTGCCTTTTCCCATTGGAAAAATGCTTCCTTATCTTTGATTGCCCATTGAATGGCAAATAAAAGAATGGTTGCCACAAAGCCAAATAGCGGCGACACGATAACCGATATAGCAAGTGTAATTGCGGCAAAAAGATAATAATATACCGCATGTTCTTTTGATGAAAATAAAGCTTTTTCTTGGCGAATAAGGTCGATAGCTTTTAATAAAAGCAATTGTCCTCCAAGTAAAATCAGAGACACGATGGACCAAGAATGAACAGTAAATAATAAAGGAAGATAAGCTACAAAAGCAAGAATTAATACTACAGCAGGTAAAGCGTAAGATTGTTTCTTTGCTTTTTGCAAATACTTCGGTAACTCATAAGTTTTTGGTAATAAAAAGACCATATCTGCACGTTGAAGATACGTAGCTAGTTTTCCAACCGATAACAATACGGTAAATAATAGAACATATAGCCATAAAAAAGCGATATTTCCTTTTTCTAAGGTCTTAATCCAATTCGCATAATATAAAGCGAGTCCACCAAATAAAATAAAAAGAATCGCTGTAATGTGATCATTAAAAACATAGCGCAAATAGCGCATCATTTTCTTTCTTTGGAGACGAATCCGCTCTTGGTATAATTTATCCATGCATATTCTCCTTTGTTAATGATAAATAAATCTCATCTAAGCTAGCATTTGGCATTGAAAATTGAGCTTGCAATTCTTCTAACGTTCCTGTTGCTAATACTTTTCCTTCATGTAGAACAATAAAACGATCACAGAATTTTTCTGCGGTAGCTAAAATATGAGTAGACATTAAAATAGCTGCTCCCGCTTCTTTTGCTTCCACCATTAACTGTAGTAAAGAATCAATCGCTAAAGGATCTAACCCTAAAAAAGGTTCATCAATAATACATAATGTCGGTTCAATCATGAACGCACATAAAATCATTACCTTTTGTTTCATCCCTTTTGAAAAATGCACTGGGAACCAATCTAATTTTTCTTCTAAGCGGAATTTTTTTAATAGAGGCTTCACTCGCTCCCATGCCACATCCATTGGAATATCGTAAGCCATCGCTGTAACTTCAATATGCTCTTTTAATGTTAGTTCTTCATACAGACTTGGTGTTTCTGGAATAAAGCCAATATGAGAATAATATTTTTTTTCTGCTGTCTTTAGCGTATCGCCATCGACTTCAATTTTTCCTTTCATTGGTGATAATAATCCAATAATATGTTTAATTAAGGTACTTTTCCCAGCCCCATTTAGACCAATCAATCCGACAAGTTCCCCATTATTGACCTCTAAAGAGACTTCTTTTAATACGGGAAAACTACCATATCCCCCCGTTAAATTTTCAATTTTTAACCCCATAATCCATTCCTCCTAATTCTTTTATTATATCATTTTCTCATTCTTTGGATTTCTAAATAAACTTTTCTTATCTTCTCTCTTTATTGTTACAATTCTTTACTCTCTCATGGTAACATAGAGAAGGATAGAGTGATTATATAAATCATTCACTTACTTCTTTATGATAGAAGAAAGACACGAAAAAAACAAAAATCTTTCTTCTTCATAAGTAATAATTAAAAAACGAGGGACTCACTATGAAGGATTGTATTTTTTGTAAAATCGCCCAAAAGGAAATTCCAAGTTACAAAATCTATGAAGATGATGTTGTTTACGCTTTCTTAGATTTAAGTCAAGTAACCCCAGGGCACACATTAGTTATTCCAAAAACGCATTGCCAAGATATTTTTGAATATGATGCAACCTTAGCGGGTGAAGTATTTGCACGCATTCCTAAAATTGCTCGTGCTTTACAAGCTGCTTTTCCAGAAATGAAAGGATTAAATATCTTAAATAATAACCGAGAATTAGCTGGACAAACGGTCTTCCATTCTCATATTCATTTACTACCTCGCTATGCACAAAATGATGGATTAACAATTGAATTTACGGACCATTCTTCTCAATATACCGAAGAAGAAATGAAGCGTATCGCTAACCGTATCGCCGAAGAATTAGAAGGAGAAAAATAATGTTAGGCACTGTATTATCAACACTTTTAGGTGTAGCGACAGGCGCTATAGTCGGTGTGTTTGAAGCACCCACTTCCGGAAAAGAATTGCGACGAAAAATCGTTGATGAAACAAAGCATCTTTCTTCAGATTTACATGAAGTACAAGATTCATTAAATGATGTTCGCCAATCTTTCCACCATTTAACTCAGACATTGCAGACGGTGATTCCACAAATGAAAGAAGATGTGGAAGAATTAAAGCGTGCTGCTGAATTTCAATTGAATCCACGAATTCAACGGGTACAACAAAGTATTCAAATCTTACAACAAGATCTTGCAGCAGCGAAAGGAGAAGAAGAAGTGAAAAACATCATTGTTTCTCCTTTAACATTACGTGCACCAAGTTATTTTGTGTATGAACAACTGTTGGACCAAAAAGCAATGCAAAAAAGAAGAACGAAGAAAAAATAAGAAGTTTAATTTTTTTTATCAATAGATAAAAAAAGAATGACAGAATTCTTTTTTTTCAGTAAGATAGAAAAAGAAACTAAAGGAGAGAGAAAACTATGAAAAAAAGCATGTTAACTATCGCCACTGCTAGCTTATGTGGTTTATTTTTATTAACTGGGTGTGGTAAGAAAGACGATTATGTCGTATCTATGAAAGGTGGCGGCATTACACAAGAACAATACTATAACAAAATCAAAACTTTAGAAACAAGCCAACAAACTTTACAACAAATGGTTATCGCTAAAGTTGCTGAAGAACAATGTGGAGATAAAGTTTCTGATAAAGATGTAGATAAAGAATTAGAAAAAATCCAAAAACAAATTGGTGGTAAAGATAAATTTGAACAACAATTAAAATTAATTGGTCAATCTGAATCATCATTCAAAAAATCATTAAAACAACAATTAACAATTCAAGAATTATTGAAATCAAATGTTAAAGTCACAGATGATCAAATGAAAAAAGCCTTCAAAGACTTCCATCCAGAAGTAGAAGCACAAGTAATTTGCGTATCTGAAAAGAAAAAAGCTGATGATTTATTAGCTAAAGTTGAAAAAGATCCTAAGAAATTTGGCGAAATTGCGAAGAAAGAATCTGCAGATGAAAGCGCGAAAAAAGATGGAGAAATTACTTTTGACTCTAACTCTACAAACGTTCCTGCCGCAGTAAAAGAAGCTGCATGGAAAATGAAAGATGGACAAATCTCTAAAGTAATTAAAGCATCAACACAAGATCCATCTACTTTACAAACGATTGATTCTTACTACATTATCAAAATGAATAAACAACAAGATAAAGGTAACGACTATAAGAAATATGAAAAAGAATTAAAAGATATCGTTACTCAACAAGAATTATCTAACCCTACATTCATGCAAGAAACAATTAAGAAAGCATTGAAAGAAGAAGATGTTAAAGTTGATGACAAAGACTTACAAAATGTCTTAGCTCAATTTACAGGTGCTTCTAATAGCGACCAAAAAGATGACAAAAAAGAAGAAAAATAATTAAAAATAAAAAAACTCGGAAGGAAATCTATCCTTCCGAGTTTTTTTATTTCTTACCTAAGCGGAAAAAACATTGAATGAGTAAGAAAATAAAAGGTTGATGTCCACGATAACATAAATAGCGATGATGCCATTCATTCACATAAGGAGCTAAACGTTGACGTTGTTGTTCAAAATTAGTCATCGTATTCCCAAAGTTATAAATCACATGGATCCATTTTTCTTCTAAAAAGGCATAAGAAGAATTCCCTACGTTTGCTAGAGGACTAAATTCTAAAGAAAGTTGTTTTCCTTTCTGTTGCGCAATTTGTTCTAGCGCTTGTAAAATTTCTACTGTTTGCTCTTTTTCTTCTTGCTCTGTAAAAATTCCTAGAACACTATAATATTGCTCATTTTCTGTAATCACCGCATAGCCCACACGAGCCTCTTTTTGACCAAAAGCTAAAATCGTATTTTGTTCTAATACTTCTTTTTTCAGCCAAAAATCTTTAGGAGCAGGATAATCGGAAACTTTTTTTCGCAAATAAGAAGATAACATTGGGTACTCTTCTACCCACTCTTCTTTGGAAATTTCTGTAAAATCAAGATCCTTTTCTTTTGCTTTTTGCGCTACCGCAAATCCTTCTTCCCCAATATTCATAAATTTAAATCCTAGTTCATGTAAGGCTAAACTAAATTTTTGGTTGGCAAACAAAGCAACTACTTGATAGTCATTAATGTCTGCCTGCGTCATAAAGGCTTCCATCGCCTCTTTCCAATACTTTTCTTCCCCTAATGGCGTAGAAAGTAAAATACAACGATTCGCTCGAATAAAGAACGTCAAAATCACCTGAATTTGATTTTCTTTTTGATAATAAAAGTGACGATATTCTCCAGTATAAGCAAGTTGTTGATAACGATCACAACCATATTTTTTCGCCAATGGTAAGAAGTATTGCTCTTGATATGCTTCACCAAAAGGTACATCACTAGAAAGATAATGGTATAAAGCGACTAAAATCAAAATCGCCACTAAGAGACCAATCAATCCTTGGAACCAAATCTTTTCTGACGGGAACAGCCAAAACTTCAAGGTTGGTCCTTGTTGAACATTGCTTGTAAAGTAGCCAATCACGCCATAAAAAATAAAAATAAATAAAAAGATGGTACTATCTAGTAATAATGCACTCCAAGAATAAACAAAGCGCTCACGATAAAATTGATGTCTTGATAGATATAATAGTAAGAAGGTTACAACAAAAAAGAGCATCAATTGCCACGAGCGTGTCGCCAACACGGTGTTGATAAAGCAAAAAATCAGTAATAATAAGCTAGCGCGATACGCCTTTTTCACTTGGTCATTTACCCCTCGAGCAAGACCAATCAGTAATAATCCGACAATCATATTTAATGCTTGGTCAAAAAAGTGCATTGAAAATGGGAAAATATAATTCACCACTTGGCTAACAGCAGATAAGTTAGGAATGGCTGATAAAATAATCATTAAAATTCCTGAGCCATATAAAATCACCGAAACAAAACGATGAGAAACTTTACTAAAGAAACGAGAAGGTAAACCGGCAAATAGACGATTGATTTTTGTTCCTGTTTCTTTTGTAAATAAAATTAAGCCAGAAATAAAAGGAATGACATAGTAAAAAAGACGATAGAATAAGAGCCACATTAAAGCAATTTCTTTACTAATGCCTAAGCTATTCAATCCTAAAATCATCAACACATCAAAGGTTCCCATTCCTCCAGGAACCATCGTTAACATCCCAATCAATGTCGCTACAACAAAGAGAGGAGCAATTTGGACAATCGATGTTTCTTTTGTAATTTGATACCCAATCCAAAGGAAAATTCCTAATGCGCCTGTCCATTGTCCTAAAGAAGCCAAGTAAAATGTAGCTAATGTTCTTTTAGAAAAATCACGGAAAAATTTTCTTGAACGGGCAACAAATAAAAGTAACAATACGACATAGCCACTTCCTAATAATAGCCAAAGAGTATACGAGCGATACATCGCTTCACTAGGAACAAGATAAATCACGCCCAACATAATCAAACAAAGCGTAGAAAGTCCACTTAAAAGAAAGAGTGTTGATTTTGTAATATCTGCAATCGCATCTTTTGTTTTTTCTTTTTCCATATAGCGATTTGCTCGCAAAGTGACACCAACGACTCCACCAAAACCTACTAGGTTATTAATCGTATTGATAATCCAACCTTCTTTAAGTAAAGAACGGGTAGTAATCTTTGTTTTTAACAACCGTGTCGTCGCTACATCATATAAAATCATCGGTGTGGCGGCGACACACCCTAAAATCATCATCGAAAGAATCGACATTGCGCCTTGTTGTTGCAATAAAGTCATAAACTTATGCCAAGTCATTCCTTGTAAAATACGACTTAATTGATTGACAACAAAGAACAAAATCGAAGCAATGAAGATAATTTTAAACCACAGTAGATGATCTTTCACCCACTGCCATATTTTTTTCATTTCTTCTCCTCCTTTCTTCTTTATTTTGCCAAAATCATAACATACCTATCGTAACATAGGTACTTCTCTTGTGCATCGTTTTCTTGAGAGAAAAAGAAAAAGGATGGAGAAAAATCTTCTCCATCCCATCTTTTTTATTAGTTAGCAACAATATTAACAATTTTGTTTGGAATCACAATGACTTTACGGATTGTTTTTCCTTCTAATTGTTCTTGTACTTTATCTAAAGCTAATGCTGCTTTTTCTAATACTTCTTTATCTTCATCGACATTAGCCATGAATTTAGCTTTCAATTTACCGTTGATTTGAACAATCATTTCTACTTCATTTTCCACTAATGCTTCTTCATCATAGGTTGGCCATGGAACATAAGAAATAGATTCGTTATGACCTAATGCTTCCCAAATTTCTTCACAAATATGAGGCGCAATTGGTGCTAATAATTGAATAAATCCTTCTGCATATTCTTTTGGAACAACATTAGCTTTATTCGCTTCATTTACAAAGACCATCATTTGTGAGATGGCTGTGTTGAAATGTAATGCATCAAAGTCCGCAGATACTTTTTTCACTGTTTGATGGTAAACTTTTGTCAATGTTGTATCGTCTGATTCTTGAACTTTATCACTTAATTCATCATGATCGTTCATGAATAAACGCCATACGCGATCTAAGAATTTATGGCTTCCTTCTAAGCCATTTTCGCTCCAAGCAATAGAAGCATCTAATGGTCCCATAAACATTTCATATAAGCGTAGCGTGTCGGCGCCATACTGATCGACTACATCATCTGGATTCACTACATTTCCACGAGATTTACTCATTTTCTCGTTATTTTCCCCTAAAATCATTCCTTGGTTGAATAATTTTTGGAATGGTTCTTTTGTTGGAACTACACCTAAATCATAAAGGAATTTATGCCAGAAACGAGCATATAATAAGTGTAATACAGCATGTTCTGCTCCACCGATATAGATGTCTACTGGTAACCATTTTTCTAATTTATCGTAATCCGCTAATTTTTCTTTATTATGTGGGTCGATATAGCGTAAGAAATACCAAGAACTTCCAGCCCATTGTGGCATTGTGTTTGTTTCACGACGACCTTTCATTCCTGTTTTTGGATCAACTACTTCTACCCATTCTTCAATATTTGCTAATGGAGATTCTCCAGTACCACTTGGTTTAATATTATTTGTTACTGGTAAACGTAGTGGTAATTCTTCTTCTGGAACTGCTGTTGTTGTTCCATCTTCCCAATGAATAATTGGAATTGGTTCTCCCCAATAACGTTGGCGACTGAATAACCAGTCACGTAGACGATAAGTAATTTCTTTGTGACCTACTTGATGTTCTTCTAACCATTGAATCATTGCTTGAATCGCTTCTTCTTTATCCATTCCATCTAAAAAGTCAGAATGAATATGGCGTCCATCTCCTGTGTAAGCCTCTTTTTCTACATCGCCACCTTCAATCACTGGGCGAATCGGTAAGTCATATTGTTTAGCAAACTCGTAGTCACGTTCGTCATGTGCTGGAACGGCCATAATTGCTCCTGTACCATAGCTAGATAAAACGTAATCGCCAATCCAAATTGGTAATTTTTCTTTTGTAATCGGATGAATCGCATAAGCTCCTGTGAAGACTCCAGATTTTTCTTTTGCTAAATCAGTACGATCTAAATCTGATTTTTTCGCTGCAACTTCTACATAAGCTTCCACTGCTTCTTTTTGTTCTGGCGTAGTAATTTTAGCTACTAATTCATGTTCTGGAGCTAATACAGAGTAAGTTACACCAAATAAAGTATCTGGACGAGTCGTAAATACTTCGTAAGATTCTTCTGTATCTGCTACAGCAAAGCGAACCATTGCTCCTTCAGATTTACCAATCCAGTTGCGTTGCATATCTTTAATGCTTTCTGGCCAATCCACAAGATCTAAGTCTTCTAATAAACGATCTGCATAAGCAGTAATTTTTAACATCCATTGTTTCATTGGTTTACGATATACTGGGTGTCCACCACGTTCACTTTTTCCATCGATAACCTCTTCATTGGCTAATACAGTTCCTAAAGCTGGGCACCAGTTTACTGGAATTTCTGCTTCATAGGCTAAGCCTTTTTCATACATTTTAGTGAAAATCCATTGTGTCCATTTATAGTATTCTGGATCTGTAGTATTGATCTCACGATCCCAATCATAACTAAAGCCTAAAGAATTGATTTGACGTTTAAAGTTATCAATATTTTCTTGTGTGAAATCTGCTGGGTTATTTCCTGTATCTAACGCATATTGCTCTGCTGGTAAACCAAATGCATCCCAACCCATTGGGTGTAATACATTATACCCTTGAGCACGTTTATAACGAGATAAAATATCTGTCGCTGTATATCCTTCTGGATGCCCAACGTGTAACCCTTGACCAGATGGATAAGGGAACATATCTAAGGCATAAAAGTTTTCTTTTTCTGGATCTTCCCCAGTTTTAAACGTATGGTTTTCTTGCCAATATTTTTGCCATTTTTTTTCAATCTTATGATGGTTGTAAGGCATATTCTTCCTCCTTATTAAAAAAAGGCACCTAGAATAACAGCGATTGTTACCATGGTGCCATAGATTCTAGTTTCATTACGTAAGACATGCACGGATTTTATTCCGTTTTTTTCTCTCTCATTTTATCAAAAGCCCTCTTTATAAGCAATCAACAAAAAGATATTTCTTCCTTACTTTCTTATTCTTCTCCATCTTGCAAATGATAAAATTGTCGATAATCTAGACCTGCTAGACGCTCAGTAAATTCACCTTTTGGAGTATCTAATAGTGCTGTATGAATCATTTCAATCGTTGCATCTAAATGGTCAATAAAATGAAGTACTTCTGCTTCTAGTAATTTAGGTTCAATTGGAGAACCATATTCTTTTTTCCCATGATGAGCCAAAATCAAGTGTTTTAGACTAATCAAGTCTTCTTCGTTTAAATCCCATCCTTGTTCTAGGCTCAACTCATCAATACGCTCTACAATTGAAACAATGTGACCTACTAGATTTCCAATTAAAGAATATTGCGGTTGATTGGATTGGGTAAACTCATCAATCTTTCCTAAATCATGGAATAACACTCCGGTTAATAATAAATCCTTATGCAAATAAGGGTAACATTGGCAAATTGCTTTTGCGACATGAAACATCGATAAGGTATGTGTCATTAATCCTTGTGAATACGCATGGTGAAAACTTTTAGCAGCAGGATAGGTACTAATTTTTTCACGCTCTTGACGCCAAATTTCTTTTAATAAATAACGATAACGCTCGTTAGTAATCTCATTACAAGCTTCGTTCCATTCTTGCATCAATGCCTCTTTTGATTTGTGTACAATTCTTTGATATTGACTTGGATCAGCGGCTTCTCCTTCAGTAATTTTTTGAATTTTTTGAATTTTCAATTGTTTTTTCTCATTGAAAAGCGTCATTCTTCCTTGAACTAAAATCACTTCTCCTTCTTGGAGTTGCTCATTTTCTGGTACATTCCACCATTTAGCATTAACAGAGGTACTTTTATCTCGCACTAATAAGGAAAGATAAAAATTCCCTTTTCGGTCTTCTCTTTTTTCCACCATTTCCACATAGACGGGAGTTTCTACATAATCTCCTTCTTGATAATCTCGTAACATTATTCTTCCTCCAATTGAATCATTTTTATATTTTCCATTTCTAACGGTTCATGAGCAAAGGTAAAAATTTGTCTTGTCTCACTAATCTTTTGTAATAAAAGAAAATATCTTTCTTTTCTTTTTTCATCATAAAAAGCCCAAGCTTCATCTAAAAAAATTGGAAACTCAATTTCTTTTTGACTCAAAATAAAAGCAAAACGTAAAGCAGTAATCACTTGGCTCTTTGTTCCTAAGGATAACTGGCCTAATTGATAGATTTGATCTTTTTCTTTCCACACTAACTTCTGATCTTTAAATTGTACCTGGATATTTTTACCAATCAATTTAGATAAGTAATAACTGGCCTTTTGTAATAATAATTGTAACTGGTTTCCTTCCAGTTCTTCTTTCATATCACGAACCCAATTCAGTTTTAATGATAACATTTGATAAGATTTTAATTCTTGGTAGAGTTCTGCTTCTTTTTGACTTTTCTCTTGGTACCAAAGTTTCATTTCTTTTCCTGAAGTTTGTTCTTCTTTTTGAGCCATCCATTCTCTATATTCTGTTTTTTTATTCTCAATTTTTTGTTCCCATTCTCTTTTCGAAAAATCCGTTGGAATTTGCTCTGAAACTTTCCACAATTCTGTTGCGTGTCGAGAATACTCCGAAACCTGTTTTAAAACAGATTTACAGAAAACAATTGTTTGTTCATTGTTTTCAAAAGAGAAGTTTGGGACGCTGGCCATAATTTTATCCACATTTTGTATTTCTGTCTTCTGCTGTTTTTGTTTTTCTAGCTCTATCCAATGTTTTTGTTCCACTAAAAATTGATGAATGTGGATAATTTTTTCTTTAAAAGATAGGCCTTCTAAAGATAAATGTGGATAAAATGGAGAAAAATCTATACAGGCGATACGCTGTTTTTGTAGCGATACGAGATAGGTATCCGCCATAGATAAATCAGTAATATTTTGTCCTGCTAATTGACTTGCTTTTTGAATAAAAGATTGATTATTAGGGATTTTATTATCTTGTTTTAAAACTAAAACAATAAAACATATCAACCAAGCTATCCAGAAAAACCCTTTCCATATCGTTGGCCGATATAGCAAAAGAAAAAAGCCAATCAGTGTAACAAAAATACCACTGAAAAGGAATACTTTTTGTTTTTTTATTTTTGCTTGTTGCGCCTCTTTCCATTGCGAATAAACTTTGGCAAATTGTTGATAACGCTTTTGAATCTTTTGATATTTTTGTCGCTGTTGTTTCATCTTTTGATAATGAGAAACAAGTTGTTGAAAAGTTTTTTCGTCAATATGATCAGGAATCGACTCTTCTGTATCCAACTGTTGGAGTACTTGGATGAGCGTTTCTTCATAAGGTAAATATAATTCTGTTTCTTGAACTACTTTTGTTAATTCTTCTGCCCGCATAGCACAAGAATATTCTCTTTCTAATTGCCGTAGTTCTTGTTGCACCTGTAGTGCTTGTTGTTCTAACCAAATCGGCGGTTGTTTTGCTTCTACTTCTTCAATTTTGCGTTGTAAATATTGAATTTCTTGTTGTAGTTGTTGTATTTTCCCTGCTTGGCTACGAATTTTATAATATCCTTTTTGTTCTTTTTGATATTTCTTTTCTAAGGCAAAGAGTTGATCACTACCAGAAAAAGCATAAGAAAGAATATACGCTTGCCAATCTGCCTCATGAATTTTTTGTTGTGCTACATTCATGGCGTCAAACATATAAATATTTTTGGCTTCTTGCACTTTTACGCCTAATAATTCTTGTAATACTTCTTCATAGCCAATAATTGAGCGTTCTGGTAGTTGAATCACTGTCGCTCTACCTCGATGCTGATGTAAGTAGCGTTCTACTTGATACTGTATGCCTTCTTTTTCGATAATCAAATATCCACCCGCATCACTTTGTAAATATTCAGAGCTTTCTAAATATTTAAACCCAAAAAGGATACTAAATAAAAATTCATAAAGCGTCGTCTTTCCTGCTCCATTTTCTCCAGTAATATGTGTCCAATGGTCTGAAAAGATAAACTTTTTTTGCTGCCACTTTTTAAATTGGCTAATATATGCTTCTTTAATTTTCATCTTGTATTTCCTTTAAATCTTCTTCTAACGAATCCAACGCTTCTTCAATAATAGAATGACGATTTTGCATTAGCATTTTTGTGTAGGGTGCGAGGGATTCATCTTGAAAAATAATCTCTCCTACAGCAGAAAACAACTCTTCTTCTTGATAATGCTGAGCAATTTCTTCTTTTAATTTTTCATCTAAAAAGTGGAAGGAAGAAGAAGGATAACGATAACGTAAAGAGATGACAAAGAGATGCTCTCCTGTCGCTAATCCTTGATATAAATAATGACGAAAATCTGCAGATTCTAATTCTTCTTTTACCGCCTCATCACTTTCTTCTGTAAAAATCAATTCTACATCTACCACAGTATCCCCTTGATAGAGACATTGTTGGTGCATTTCTTGAATCAATTCTGCAATCGTTTGATTCGTAATCGTTATTTCTATCTTTTGATAATACAGTGGAGATAATAAGACAGGACGAATGTCACATCGCCCTGCATTCAATTCTCCAATAATTGCTCGTCCTAAATTCCATTCCTTGCGTAATTTCCCTTGAATCGTTCCACTGTACGCAATTCTTTCTGATAACAATTGATAACGATGAATATGTCCTAATGCCCAATAGTCATATCCTCGACTTTTTAGAGTCTCTAATTGAAAAGGGGCATATTCATTTTGCCCTTGTTGACCATGATATAATCCCAAATGATAATCTACTTCTTCATCGCGCCAAGGAAATTGTGTTGCTTTTTCCTCTTTAATATGGGCATGACAATAAGAAAAAGCACTAATCGCAATCAGCTCTCCTGTGGCCGATTCAATATATTTTGTCTCTACTTCTTCTGAGTCCCAATAAATCACTTCTTCTGGCCATGTTAACCAATAGCGCGCTGGGTCATAATAATCATGATTCCCAAAAACAACACAAGGTTGAATTCCTTCATCGATTAACTGTTGTAGAAAGTGCACCCATAGTTCTTGCATTTCATAACTGACATGTGCTTGATGAAAAGTATCTCCAACAATCAATAAAAAATCGATGTCTTCTTCAATAGCCGTCTGCAAAATATTCTCTAGCACTTGGGCACTATTTTCCTGAAATTTTTCTTGTAAAAAAGAAGAAATATGTTGAATTCCTTCGAAAGGTCGATCGAGATGTAAATCCGCAATATGCATAAATTTCATAATCTCACCTCTTTTTTATTATAACAAAAAAGAGAGGAAGCCTTCCTCTCTATCCTAAAAAATAAATTCCTACGCCCAATAGGCCCGGTCCTGTATGTACGCCCAAAGCAGGACTAATGTCTCCATAATAAATATGTTGAGCGTGACTATAACGTTCTTTCATTTCCTCATATAATGCTTCAGCTTGGTCATCTTTTCCATGTGCAACTGCTAAAACAAATGGATGTTGTCCATGTTCATCGAGCACTTCATCCACTAATTTTAATAATTCAGGGATTCGTTTTCTTTTTCCTCTTACTTTTGCGGCTGTGTAATACACTCCTTCATGGTTACAAGAAATAATGGGTTTTACTTTCAGTAACTGTCCTACTTTTGCACTAACAAGACCAATGCGTCCACCTTTTTGTAAATATTCTAACGTGCTTAAACTAATGAAAACCTTACTTTTCTTTGTTTCACTACAAGTACGCACAATTTCTGCAAAAGTACGACCTGATTCTGCTAACTGAGCCGCTTCAATTGCAAATAAACCACTACCAATTCCAATACTTTTTGTATCAATCACTTTTCCTTCTAATGGGCTATCTTCTAACATCAGCTCAATAAATCGATACGTTCCACTCAAAGCAGAAGAAATCGTAAAAGCAATGACTTTTTCATAACCATCTTTTTGAATTTGTGTTAATACTTTTTCGACATTTTCTCCAGTAGGTAAAGAAGTTGTAGGAATTTCTTTTTCTAATCGATCATAAACTTCATCAGGTGTAATATTTACGCGATCAAAGTAACATTCATTTGGATATTGAATCGTTACTGGAGCACAATAAATCGGTAATTCCTCTTGTAAATATTGCGGTACATCGCAAGCAGAATCCACCAAAATAGCAATTTTTTCTTTATTCATTTTCTTATCCTCGATTAAATTTTTTTATTTATTATGACGAAAAGAACGCAAAAAGTAAAGAAAAGAGTCTAAAAATAGACCCTTTTCTCATCTTTATCTTATTTTGCTAAGCGATAAATTGCATCTGCATAAATAACTGCAGAACGGAATAAATCGTCTAAATCCATAAATTCGTTTGGTTGGTGCATTGTATCAATACTATTTGGGAACATTGCACCATAAGCCACGCCTCGTTCTAATAAACGACCAAAAGTACCACCACCGATTACTTGTTCATGAGCAGGTAATCCTGTGTGTTCATGGTAAACATCTAATAATGTTTGTACTAGTGGATCATCTCCTGGTACGTAGTGAGGAACGTGTGTACCTGGTTCTAAGTTCACTGTTGCATGGTAAGGAGCAACTTTTTCACCAACTTGGTTAGCGATACGTTCATCTGTTCCTGTAGGGAAGCGGAAGTTTAAGTTGATTGTGTTATCTTCAGATTCTTGATCAAATTTGAAGATACCAACGTTCATTGTTAAATCTCCCATGTTTTCGTCGCATTCTTTCAAACCAAGTTTGTCAGCGAATGGTTGTTCATGTAATAAATCAGTGATGATTCCTAAGTAGTCACGAGCAGCTCCATTGAAGTCATATTTCGCTAAGAATGTTGCTAAGAATGTTGCTGCATTAATTCCTGTATTTGGTTTTGCTCCGTGAGCTGCTTTACCATTAACAGTAATTGTCGCAATGTTATCATCAATATCAATTTTACCTGTTACTGGAGATTCATCTAAGAAAGCACCAAATGCATCTACAAGAGCATCTGTTTCTGCTTCTGGGAATTGAACCATTGCTACTGCTAAATCAGGAACCATGTTTGGACGCATACCTGCATCAAATTTAATTAATTGGTAAGCTCCATCATTTGCTCCTTTTGTATGAATGTTCATTACCATGTTCCCTTTTTCTCCGTTGATGATTGGGAATTCAGCATCTGGAGAGAAACCAAAGTCTGGAGTTTCTTCTGTTTCTAAGTAATGAGTCATTCCTGTCCAACCTGTTTCTTCGTCTGTACCTAAAATTAAACGGATACGTTTTGAAACAGGTAAACCTAATTCTTTAATAATTTTTAATCCGTAGTAAGCGGCCATTGTAGGTCCTTTGTCATCACTAGAACCACGAGCGTAAATACGGTTATCTTTAATTACTGGTGTAAATGGATCTGAATCCCAGCCGTCACCTACAGGAACAACGTCGACGTGTCCGATAATTCCTAACATTTCGTCGCCTTCACCGTATTCTAAGTAACCTGCTAAGTTATCTACATTTTTTGTTTTAAATCCATCACGTTCAAAAATTTCTAAAAATTTTAATAATGCATCACGTGGACCAGGTCCTAATGGAGCATCTTCTGTGGCTTGACTATCATCGCGTACACTTGGAACTGCTAATACTGTTTTCAAGTCAGCTAATAAGTCATCCCAACGTTTTTCTACTTCTGCTTTAAAATCTACAGTCATAAAAATTCCTCCTATATATGAGATATCCCTCTCATGTTACTCCCATTCTAGCATATTTTTCCGATAGATACGAATATTATATTACAACTCTATCCCTGTAAGACGTTCTAAAGCCGAAAGTTCTTCTTTTGTGAGTGGTCGATACTCACCTTGAGCCAAGTCATTGGGCAATTGTAAAGGCCCCATACTTCTTCTTTCTAAGGCTAAGACTTCTCTTCCTACTGCATGGAACATTCGTTTGACTTGGTGAAATTTCCCTTCTGAAATCGTAACCTCTGCCCAATCCCCTTCTTTTTGCGCTAAAGGATTTAACTGCGCTGGCTTTGCTTGTTCTTTTTCATTGAGAGAGATTCCTTTAGCAAAAGCCTCTTGTGCTTCTTTTGTAACAGGACCATCAATTTTTGCCCAGTATAATTTATCTACATGTTTTTTGGGAGCAAGTAATTCATGGGCCAACTCTCCATTATTAGTTAATAATAAAAGTCCAGTTGTGTCTTTATCTAATCGTCCCACAGGAAATACTTCTTTTTGGTCTTCTTTTTTTAAATACGAAAGAACCGTTCGATGCTGAGCATCTTCTGTGGCTGAAACACATCCTTTGGGTTTATTTAGTAAGTAATAACGATATTTTTGGTATTGAATTTTTTCTTGATTCACCGTAATGAGTTGTTGTTCTGGATCCACTTGGTACTTTCCATCTTTAATTCGTTTTCCATCGCAACAAACCTCTTCTTTTTTTAAGAGTTGCTTCACTTCTTTTCTTGAACCATAACCTACTTTACTCAATAATTGATCTATTCTCATGCTTTCACCTCTATGATAAAAAAAGAAGACGAAATCTTCGTCTTCTTTACTTGATTCTTAATTTTTGGCGTAATCCGCCAATTTTTTGTCCTAATAAGACATCGCCAATTCTTGTTTTTAAAACAAAATATGCGTAGATAACTACTCCTACACCTAAACAAATCGCAAATAAAACCATTGCGCCAAGTCGAGAAGCAGGAGATAACCATTGACATAATAAATGTTCGGCTAAAAAAGTTCCCACTCCCATAAGGGTAGTCATTAATAAAATTAATAATAATCGTTTGCCTAAAAGAGATAGACGAATATCTGATGCTTTGGTTAACGAACGAATAATTAGTAAATCCGTAATACAAAAAGCAATCGTTGTTGCAATAATTGGACCATAAATTTTAAAAGCATAAATACATGGATATTGAATGATACATTTAACAATAAATCCAATGGCCAATTCAATTAACAATTGACGATTCATAAACATCGCCTGTAATAAAACAGAAGATAACATAAAGAAACCAGAGACTAAACTCGAGACGGTACAAGCAATCAGCACTTCTGATCCTAACATGTTATGTCCATAAAAGATTGTATATACTGGAACAGCAACAATCGACATTCCAACAATTGCAGGGAACATTACAAGACAAAATAATTGAATACTTTCACTACATAATTTCCCTACTCCTTTACGATCTCCTTTAATAAAAGCTTCCGTAATTACTGGTAAGCTCGCAGCAGATAAAGAAGTCGCTAGAGAAATGATAATCATTGTCAATTTGTCTGGATTGACACTTAAAATACTAAACATCTCTTTTAATTGCGTACTAGAATAACTAGTAAACTGCTTCATCATTGGTTCAAAGGTATATTGATCGACCAATTTAAATAAAGGAATCGCTGAACCGATAATAATGAAGGGAATGGCTTCAATCAACATTTCTTTAATCAAAGAAGTAGTAGAAACACTCAATTCATTATTACTATTCGCCATTCGAATACTTCGTTCTTTACGGCCCTTCCAATAAAAGTAACCTAGAACGGCAAAAGAACCAATCATTCCGACAAACGCAGCAAAGGTAGATTGAGTCACGGCTGCGACATAATCTCCAGAAAGAACTTTCATAATAATGAAAGTCATTAATAGCATATAAAATACACGAATGAATTGTTCAACAATTTGCGAAACAGCACTTGGCATCAAATCTTGATTCCCCATAAAGTAACCACGAACGACACTCATACATGGGAAAATTAACACCGATAAACTCAGTGCTCGCATCGTCGGCACTAAATTCATATCTCCTTGCGCTAAAACAGGTGCTGCAAAAAACATGACGGCCGCAAAAATAAAGCCAAAAATAGACATCAATCCCAATGATTTTCGGAATAGACGATCACTTAGTCGATATTCATTTAAAGCATTATATTTGGCAATTTGCTTCCCTACAGCACTTGGAATTCCTGCCGTCGCAATCATCAAGAAGAAAGAATAAATATTGTATCCTTTCCCAAATAAACTATTAGCCATTTCCGCATGTTCACCCATCCAAGCATACCAAGGAATAATATAAACAGCTCCTAATAGTCGAGAAGTAATACTTCCGATGGTCATCCATAATGAACCTTTAACAATATTATTATTTTCTTCTATCTCTTCATGAACAAGTTCTTCTTTTGATTCTGAATCCACATAATCATCTGTGGAAACTTCCATCTTTTCCTCTGTCATTTTGTTCCAACTTTCTAAAAATTTACATCTTTTTAATTTAACACCATCTTTATTATTTTACCACTAAACGCTTCAAAAAAAACTATATTCTACAATTTACAAAAAAGAAAGTGGATACCAAAAATTGATATCCACTTCTTCTTTGAATTTTCTTAAATTGGTAAAGAGAGTTGCTTATGTTCATAACGAATAGAACCATTACGGCGTAGTTGATTCATTGCTAAAGAAGCAGTTTCCCTTGTGGTACCACTAATTTGCGCAATTTCTGTTACCGTGATCGGCCATGGTAACACATTCCAGTCTCCTTGCTGGACGCCATAATCTTCAATTAGATTTAGGACAATATTCTCTATTCTTTCTTTGGCACTTGCGACCATTAAGAAATGCAATCTCTCTTCTAGACGACTATTGATCTTCACTAAATCTTGACATAATTGTGGGTAGTATTGGGGAAAACGTTCTAAAAATAAGATGAAATCTTCTTTTTTCATTTGCCATGTTTCAACTTCAGTTAATGTCATTGCTTCATACTCGTATTGTTCTTGCCCAAAGACATTGGTTAAAGGAAAGAAAGTATCAGGCAATACCAATCCGTGGTAAAGCAAATCACCATTATCCTCATATCGATTTAACACCACTAATCCATCAACAGGCATATATATCCACTGTGCGTCCTCCCATTGATAGAATAAAACTTGGTTTTTTGGATATCGACGAGTAATAATTTTATTTTGTAAAAATTGTCCCTCTTCTGAGTACGGACGATGTTTTAAAATGTCTAAAAATAATGTTTTCATCCCAAATTCTACCTTAATTTTTTATAATTAACGGTCTACGATTACTGTACCTGCACCGTTTTTGATAAATTCTTCAATGTTATCTAATGAAGTAATTACTGCACGACGGTCTTTATGTCCTTTAACGAATGCTAAAGCAGCTTCTACTTTTGGTAACATGCTTCCTGCAGCAAATTGACCTTGTGCAATGTATTCTTCAGCTTCTTCAACAGAAACTTCTTCTAATTTCTTTTGATCTGGTTTGTTGTAGTTAATGTAAACATTATCTACAGCAGTTAAAATTAATAATGTATCTGCATCGATTAATTCAGCTAATTTTTCTGATGCGAAGTCTTTGTCGATAACTGCTTCTACACCAACGAATTTGTTATCTTTTTTAACTACTGGGATTCCCCCACCACCAACGCTGATTGTGATTACGCCTTGGTTAACTAATGAGTTGATAACATTTTTTTCGCAAATGTCGATTGGTTTTGGTGAAGCAACAACTTTACGCCATCCACGACCTGCATCTTCTTTATAAGTTGTATCCGCATTTTCAGCCATTGCTTGTTTTGCTTCTTCTTCTGTAACGAATGGTCCGATTGGTTTTGTTGGGTTAGCAAATGCTGGATCTTCTGCAGAAACTTCTACTTGAGTGATTAAAGATACTACATCTTTATCAATGTTGTTTTGACGTAATAAGTCTAACATAGCATTTTGTAACCAGAAACCGATACTACCTTCAGTCATAGCTACACATGTATCTAATGGCATTGCTGGATTTTTTTCTGAATCAGCAGCTTGTTGTTGTAATAACAAGTTACCTACTTGAGGTCCGTTACCGTGAGAGATTGTTAATGCATCTCCGTTTTGGATGAATTTTAATAATTGTTCTGCTGTACGACGTAAAGCATCTTTTTGAGCTTCAGCTGAAGCATCTTTTGATAAAATAGCATTTCCGCCTAAAGCGACTACGATTTTTTGTGACATTGTTATATTCTCCTTTATTTGTCGATTATATTTTACGTTGATAATCATTTAAGAGGAAATTCCTCTTAATGAATGAGTAGCGTAACGACTGCTACTCATCCTTTTCTTATTATAAGTTATTAATGTCGATTGCACCTGTCATAATTTGATAGATAGCAAAGATGAATAACACAATAACGATAATTGCGATTACCCATTCATAAGGTTTGAATAATTTCTTACCTTGTTCTTTACGTACCCATGCGTATACTAAAATACCTGGGCAGAATAATAACATTGTTAATAAGAAGTATGTTGTACCACCTGCGTAGATCAACCACACACTGTAGATACTTGCTAATAAACCAATGATAATATTCCATGTACGTTTAGGTGTACCTTGTTTTTCTTGGATAGAATATTTTAATTGGTAGAATGCAGTTAATGCATATGGAATTAAGATTGCAGATGTTGCTAATGTGTATAAGAAATTGTAAGCACGATCACTAATCAAGAATGTAAAGATAAATAATTGTACTAATACGTTTGTAAAGATTAATGAATTAATAGGTGCTCCATTTTTGTTTTCTTTAGCGAATGCTTTAGGGAAAGCTCCCTCTTTAGCTGCTTGATATGGTAATTCTGCTGAGAACATTGTCCATGATAACCAAGCACCTAATACAGAAACGATAACCCCAATATTAACTAAGATTGCTCCCCAATGACCAACTAATTGTTCTAATAATTCAGCCATTGCAGGTTGAGTTAAGTGTTGTAATCCTGTACGAGACATTACACCAAATGATAATACTGTGATTAAGCAATAAATTGATAATACTGTGATTAAACCTAAGATTGTAGCTTTACCAACATCTTTACGGTTTTTCGCACGACCAGATAAAACAACGGCACCTTCAATACCGATGAATACCCATACAGTTACAGCCATTGAAGCTTTAACTTGTTGCATTACTGGACCAAATTCGAATTTACCACTTACTGTTCCCCAGAAATCTTGTGTAAATAAGCCAAGTTTGAATGAAAGAATTACTGCTACGATAAAGATTGCTAATGGAATTAATTTCGCAAAAGTAACAATTTTATTGATAAACGCAGCAGATTCAACCCCTTTAGTAATTAAGAAATGTACACCCCATAGTAAGATAGATGCACCAATTACTGAAGCTAAGTTTTGACCATTACCAAAGATAGGAATAAAGAAACCAATAGAACTAAATAATAGCGTAGCGTAAGCAACATTTCCTAAAAATGCAGATAACCAATAACCCCAAGCGGAGTTGAATCCCATGTAATCTCCAAAACCTTCTTTAGCGTAACTAAAAATACCTGCTTCTAAATCTGGACGTTTTTCATTCAAGTTTTCGAAACATAGTACTAAGAATGCCATACCGATACCAGTAATAATCCAACCGATGATCATTCCACCTAATGATGTGGCAACTGCCATATCTGTCATTAAGTTGAAGATTCCTCCACCGATGATAGAACCGATAACAAGCATTGTTAACTCAACAAGACCTAGTTTTTTCTCTTTTTCTTCTGCCATTCTTCTCACCTCTTCTTTAAAATCAGTGAACAGATAGAGAATTTTATACAACTGTCAAAGATCTAGAACAGCAAAAATTCTCACTGTTCATTCACTATATTAACAAAATAAGGGTAAGAACCCAATCCTATAAGATGGTGTCCCTACCCTCCAATTGAGTACTGTTTATGATATTAAGTACTTTCTATTACACACGTGGGATGAATAAGTCTCCAAGTGTAGCAGCCATAATTGCTTTGATTGAGTGCATACGGTTTTCAGCTTCTTGGAATTGACGAGCGTATTTAGAACGGAATACTTCATCAGTAACTTCCATTTCTGTCATACCGTAATTCTTTTCAACGTCTTTACCATATTCTGTTTTTGTATCATGGAATGCTGGTAAGCAGTGCATGAAGATTAATTCATCATCAGGAGTTCCTGTTTTCTTCATCATGTCCATGTTAATTTGGTAAGGTTTTAATAAGTTAACGCGTTCTTCCCAGTTGCTTTCACCCATTGATACCCATACGTCAGCGTACATAATGTTAGCACCTTTAACACCTTCGTCGATGTCGCTAGTTACTAAGATGTGAGCACCTGATTCTGCAGCGAATTTGTTTGCTAATTCAACAACATCTTCTGATGGTTGTAATGAATCTGGAGCAACGATGTGAACGTTAACACCTAACATAGCACCACATACCATTAAGCTGTTAGCCATGTTGTTATGACCGTCACCAACGTAAGCTAATGTTAAGCCTTTAAGATAACCAAATTCTTCTTTGATTGTCATGTAGTCAGCGATCATTTGTGTTGGATGCCATTTGTCTGTTAAACCATTCCATACTGGAACTGTTGAGTATTCAGCTAATTCTTCAACGTCTGATTGAGCGAATCCACGGTATTCAATTCCGTCGAACATGCTGCTTAATACTTTAGCTGTATCTTCGATAGATTCTTTGTTACCTAATTGGATATCGTTTGCACCTAAGAATTCAGGGTTAGCACCTAAATCGTTAGAAGCTACTGTAAACGCTGAACGTGTACGAGTAGAAGTTTTTGCAAATAATAAAGCAATGTTTTTACCTTCTAAGTAACGATGAGGAATGTTATTTTTTTTCATTTCTTTCAAATGAATAGCAAAATCTACTAAATATTCGATTTCTGCTGGTGTAAAATCTTTAACTGCTAAAAAGTCTTTTCCTTGGAATACTGAATTCATTTTTTTCCCTCCGAATATAATCATTAAATGACAGGCGAGCGAGGTTAGGCACTCGCCTGCCGTACATCATTATTTAAATAAGTTCTAAATTAAATATCTTCACGAACAATTGGACAGCTCATGCAACGTGGGCCCCCACGACCGCGAGATAATTCACTTGAAATAACTTCGTGAACTTTAATTCCGTTTTCACGTAATAAAGCGTTTGAAATGTAGTTACGGTTATAAGTTACTACTTCACCTGGAGCGATTGCTAATGTGTTAGAACCATCATTCCATTGTTCACGAGGAGCGATGATTGCATCTCCACCACCACAAGGTAATAGTAATAATTCAGAAACTCCTAAAACTTCTTTCAAGATGTTTTGTAGGTCAGAACGATGTTCAATGTTGATTGTATCGTTTTCACCTGGTGTTAAGATGTATGTATCTACTTCTCCACCATTGCTTTGGATACCTGGGTGAATTGTGAATTTATCACGGTCAACCATTGTAAATACTGTATCCAAGTGCATCATTGCACGGTTGTTAGGAATTTTAACAGCTAATACACGTTTGAAGTTGCTGTGTTTAGCGAATAAGTTACGAGCTAATCTTTCGATGGCTTGTGCAGTTGTACGTTGAGAGATACCAATTGCGATTGTTTCATCGTTTAAGATTAATTCGTCTCCACCTTCAATATGCCATTTTTGGTCACGGTTTAACCAAACTTCTACACCTTTGTTAGCAAAACGTGGGTGATGTTTGATAATCATTTCTGTTAATAATGATTCACGTTGACGAGCAGCGAAAGTCATTTTGTTGATTGTAATACCGTTACCCATGCAAGCTTGAGGGTCACGAGTGAAGTAAGTATTTGGCATTGGATCCATTAAGAATGGATAACGATCGTCAGCAGTTACTACACTGTATAATGAGTGATCGTTGCCTAAATCTAATTCGATGTCACGAACACCAGCGATGATTTTATCAATCATATCTTGTGTGTTCATTGAAATTAGATATTCGTACAATGCATCGTAGATGTATTGTGATTCAATGTCAGACTCATCTAACATTTGTTTAAGGAATTGTTCTTTAACATTTCCTGCGTCAATCGCTTCAGCAGCTAATTTTTCGAAGTATAAAACTTCTGTTCCATTTTCACGTAATGTGTTAGCGAAATAATCATGCTCTTCTTGAGCGATTGGTAAATAAGGAATATCATCAAATAATAGGCGTTCCATCAAATCTGGTGTTAAGTTTTCAACTTCCGCACCTGGACGATGTAACATAACTGTTTTCAGTTTGCCAATTTCTGACATAACATGAATAGGATGTTCCATATTACTAACCTCCACTTTGTTTATTAGGTTTTATCTATCAACCACACTTATAATATAATGGAGTTCATAAAATGAAAACGTTATCTTTTTAACACTTTTATGTTAGAAAGATAACGTTTTAATAAATAAATTCAATTTATATGCATATTATACAGTTTTGTAATCGTTTTCTTGATTTTTTATGAATATTAAACAAAAATAAAGAAGTTTCTCATTAAAATTATAATTTGATTAAAATTTAACTCATTTTTTTCTCAGTATGTGTTCTATATTATATTCAAAAAGAGAAAGAACTAACAAAATCAAGGGATTACGTTCTTTTTTGTTCTTTTACATTTTTCCAAGCAAAAGATTTTGTTAAGAAATAATACAGGTAATAAATCAATATTAGAATCAATAAAGCGAATAAAAATCGAAAAGATCGAATCTTTTGCACTATGAAAGATAAAAAAAGAGCAATAAAAAATGAGTGATTACTAATAGAAGAAAAAAAGAAGGAGGATGTCCTCCTTCTTTATTATTCCCATTCTACAGTTGCTGGTGGCTTACTTGTAATATCATAAACTACACGATTCACGTGTGCGACTTCATTGACGATACGAACAGAGATTTTTTGTAATAAATCCCAATCGATACGAGCAAAGTCTGCAGTCATTCCATCAATAGAAGTAATTGCACGAATTCCGATAGTATAATCATAAGTTCGTCCATCACCCATTACTCCGACAGAACGAATTCCTGGTAAAACTGTGAAGTATTGCCAAATATCACGTTCTAATCCTGCTTTTTGGATTTCTTCACGTAAAATAGCATCACTTTCACGTACGATTTCTAATTTTTCTTCGGTAACTTCACCTAAGACACGAATTCCTAATCCTGGTCCTGGGAATGGTTGACGCCAAACTACATTTTCTGTCATTCCCATTTGTAATCCTAAAGCTCGAACTTCATCTTTAAATAAAGTATTCAATGGTTCGATTAATTGGAACTGCATATCTTCTGGTAATCCACCTACATTATGGTGAGATTTGATGGTTTGTGCAGTATCTGTTCCACTTTCAATAATATCTGTATAAAGAGTTCCTTGAGCTAACCAACGAATTCCTTCTAATTTAGCTGCTTCATCATCAAAGACACGGATAAATTCATTTCCGATAATCTTACGCTTTTGCTCTGGATCAGAAACTCCTTCTAATTTAGATAAGAAGCGGTCTTTCGCATCTACTTTGATAATGTTTAAGCCAAATTTTCCACCTAACATATCCATTACTTGTTCTGCTTCGCCTTTACGCAATAAACCATGGTCTACAAAGATACAAGTTAATTGATCGCCAATGGCTTTATTTAAAAGAACACCTACGACACTAGAATCTACTCCACCAGATAATGCTAATAATACTTTTTCTGAGCCTACTTGAGCTCTAATTTTTTCAATTTGCATATCGATAAAGTTATCCATTGTCCAATCTCCAGAACAACCACAAACAGAAAAGGCGAAATTACGTAAAATATCGTTTCCGTACTCGCTGTGGCGTACTTCTGGGTGGAATTGTAATGCGTAGAAATTACGTTCTTTATTTTGCATTGCTGCAATTGGACAGTTTTCACTTGTCGCTACGACTTCAAATCCAGTAGGTACTTCAGTTACTAAGTCTCCATGACTCATCCAAACTTGTTGTGTTTTTGGTGTATCTTGGAATAAGACTGCATCATCAGATACTTCAATAAAAGCTTGTCCATATTCTTTACTTTCTGCGGATTCTACTTTTCCACCTAGATTATGAGCCATTAATTGCATCCCATAACAAATTCCTAAAATAGGAATTCCTAATTCAAAAATTTCTGGATCAATATGGAATGCATTTTCATCGTAGACACTATTTGGTCCACCAGAAAAAATAATTCCTTTTGGCTTCATTTCTTGGATTTCTTTCGCTGTTAGACGATGACTTAATAATTCAGAGTAAACTCCAAATTCACGAATACGACGTGTAATTAACTGATTATATTGGCTTCCAAAGTCTAATACAATAATTTTTTCCATATCTGTATTCTCGATGGCCACCCAATCCCTCCTATCATTTTTTTAATAAAATATAATCCATAAAATGAGATTTCGTCTTATGTAATATCAAATCTGCCCGATATTTTGTCGGTAAAATATATTCCAAAAGATTTTTCTCATTGATAGATTTCCAAACTTTTGTTGCAATACGAATGGCTTCTTCTTTTGTTGCAAATTCATTTCCTCGCAATAACAAAAATCGATCACAATACCACTGTTGGATGCGAAAAATTTCTGCGTCTAAATAAATAGAAAAGTCAAAAAAATCACTGATATAAATTCGTTCATTCCAAGGATTTTGTAAAACATTAATTCCTTCTACAATCACAATATCTGGTTCGCAGATGGTAATCACTTCATCTGGGATAATATCGTACTTTTCATGAGAATAAATTGGAGCATGTACTTCTTTTTTTCCTACTTTTAATTCTTCTAAAAAGTGCAATAATTTTGGCATGTCATAGCTTTCAGGAAATCCTTTACGATCTAATAATCCTTTTTGTTCTAATTCAGATTTAGAATACAAAAAACCATCTGTTGTCACCAAGGAAACAGATAGACCATAAATTCTTTCTAATAGTACTTGTAAAACACGAGCAAGTGTACTCTTCCCTACTGCTACGCTCCCTGCAATCCCAATAATAAAAGGAATGGAAGTATTTCTTTTTTGCAAAAAAGAAGCTCTTTTTTGTTGTAAAGATCGATATTCTTCATAGATTAATGTTAAATAATGTAATAACGGAAGATAAATCTCTTGTATATCTTGTAAATTTAGTTGATCTTGTGTACTAATCAAAATTTGTAACTCTTCTTCAGATAGAGGAATTGCCATTTTTTGATGATTTAAATTAGCCCATTCTTCTCTCGCATAATAATCGTAAGTAATAGGTATTGATTCCATTTGCAACTCCTTTGTATAATTAACATTATTGTAATACAGGAAAATATTCCAATCAATAGAAAAATGAAGGAGATTTGATTATGAATCACTATTATACCAATGATGAATCTTTAGCTCATCATTATGAAACGATTCCTTTTTCTTTTGCTGATACAACACTTCAATTCCGCACAGATAATGGTGTTTTTTCTAAGAATGCAATTGATTATGGTTCTCGTGTTTTATTACAAGCGTTTTATCAAACCCATGAGGAAATTACAGGAACATTATTAGATGTTGGTTGTGGTTATGGAGCAATGGGAATTACCTTGGCAAAAATTTATCATATTCCTGTAGATATGGTTGATGTAAACTTACGTGCTATGGATTTAGCTCGTCATAATGCTTTAAAAAATGGAGTCCAAAAAGAAACTCATATTTTTGAGTCTGATGCTTACCGTAATGTAGAGAAAAACGATTATCATTATATTGTTACAAACCCACCAATTCGTGCAGGTAAAAAAGTAGTTCATACTATTTTAGAAGAAGCCTATTCACATCTAGCACCACAAGGAGAACTTTGGGTTGTGATTCAAAAAAAACAAGGAGCACCTAGCGCGCAAAAGAAAATGGAAGAAGTCTTTGGAAATGTTGAAATTATCACTAAAGATAAGGGATATTACATTCTACGCAGTATAAAAATGTAATCGTTTCCCTTTTTGCTTGTAAAATTTTACACATAATCCTACAATAAAAGTAGGAGGGATAGTTATGTGTTATCATAATATTATTTTAGCAATTGATAATGATCAAACAGCACAACGTTTATTTAAAAAATTACCAATGCTTGCTAATGATCAATCAAACATTTATGTCGTCAATGTTATTAGTTATCCAGATGAACTTTTAGGAATGAATGGAGTAGCTGCTCCTATTGAAAATGAAGATAATATTGAAGATTATCACATTCAAAAGCATAAAGATTTCGTAATCAACGAAATTAAAAAAGCTCATCTAGAAGATGATGAAAGAATCCATCCTTATGTTGTTACCGGTGATCCAAGACAAGTATTAAGTCATGAATTACCAGATGAATTAGCGGCTGATTTAATTCTTTTAGGTCGAAATAATGAAGTAAAATTAAGTGATGCTATCCTTTTAGGAAGTACTACAAAATATGTAACTCATCATGCACCTTGTGATGTATTACTTGTTCATTAATAAATAAAAACACCGCCATGAGCGGTGTTTTTTTTTGTTCCTGATTCTTTCTGTTATAATATAAGTTATGAATTAAAAGGAGGACTTAACATGTTAGAAAATAAAGTTGCGGTTGTAACTGCTGCCAGTCGTGGAATTGGTTTAGCTATTTCTCATCGTTTAGTAGAAGAAGGTGCCATTGTTTATATGGCTGTTCGTGATAGTGAGAAAAATCGTAAATTAGTACAAGAATTACATGCTGAAAACGATCGTTATCGCCATGTTATTTATGATGCTTATGATTTTTCATCTTATGAACCAATGATGAAAGAAGTCGCAGAAAAAGAAGGAAAAATTGATATTTTGATCAATAACTTTGGCCATACAGATACAAAAAAAGATTTAACACTTTTAGAAGGAGACAGCGAAGCATTCTTTGATGTCGTCAATATTAACCTAGCAAGTGTTTACTATACATGTAAATATGCAATTCCTTATATGCAAGAACAAAATCAAGGTTCTATTATTAATATTTCTTCTGTCGCTGGAAATACACCTGATATTTCTCGTTTAGCTTATAGCACATCAAAAGCTGCAGTAAATTCTTTAACCAAAAATATTGCTGTTCAATACGCTCAAAATGGAATTCGCGCAAATGCTATTCTACCAGGATTGGTTGCAACCGATGCTGCACTAAATAATATGAGTGAATCATTCTTAAATACATTTTTAAAACACGTGCCATTAAAACGTGTCGCAACACCAGATGATATTGCGAACCTAGCTGTCTTTTTAGCGAGCGATCAATCTTCATTCATTACTGGAGAATTAATTCCTGTTGCTGGTGGTTTTGGCTTACCTACTCCTATTTATGGAGATGTCATGGAAGACGCTTCTCGTCGTGGATAAATTAAGAAAATAAAAAAAAGCAGTGCCTAAAGCACTGCTTTTTCACGTATGGAGACTAACGGGATCGAACCGCTGACCCTCTGCTTGTAAGGCAGATGCTCTCCCAGCTGAGCTAAGTCTCCATCGTTAATTGGTGATAGATAAAATTTCCTTTTAAACAAAAAAAG
>NZ_AMYT01000006.1 GCF_000313915.1 Catellicoccus marimammalium M35/04/3 | reverse complement strand
TAATCTGGAGACTTAGCTCAGCTGGGAGAGCATCTGCCTTACAAGCAGAGGGTCAGCGGTTCGATCCCGTTAGTCTCCATACGACTCATTAGCTCAGTTGGTAGAGCATCTGACTTTTAATCAGAGGGTCGCAGGTTCGAGCCCTGCATGGGTCATTCATAATGCGGGTGTGGCGGAATTGGCAGACGCACTAGATTTAGGATCTAGCGCCGTAAGGCGTGGGGGTTCAAGTCCCTTCACCCGTATAAGAGAAACAAGCCGGCTTAGCTCAGTTGGTAGAGCATCTGATTTGTAATCAGAGGGTCGAGGGTTCAAGTCCTTTAGCCGGCATATGCGGAAGTAGTTCAGTGGTAGAACATCACCTTGCCAAGGTGAGGGTCGCGGGTTCGAACCCCGTCTTCCGCTTGAATTGAATATCGCCGGGGTGGCGGAACTGGCAGACGCACAGGACTTAAAATCCTGCGGTGAGTGATCACCGTACCGGTTCGATTCCGGTCCTCGGCATTATCAATCATGCACCCTTAGCTCAACTGGATAGAGTGTTTGACTACGAATCAAAAGGTTAGGGGTTCGACTCCCTTAGGGTGCATATATTTTGTATAAAGTAAACGGGAAGTGGCTCAGCTTGGTAGAGCACCTGGTTTGGGACCAGGGGGTCGCAGGTTCGAATCCTGTCTTCCCGAT
>NZ_AMYT01000005.1 GCF_000313915.1 Catellicoccus marimammalium M35/04/3 | reverse complement strand
CTTCAATAATAATAATTAGTAATACAAATATTTTATATAAAATATTTGACATACCATTTACTATAAGAAGTATATTACTTACAAATAAGGTAGTAAAGTATTTTTTATAAGCTTACTTTAAATATTAATGCAAACATAACAATTAAATCGTAAATATATATGCCTATTTTACATATATACATTTATATATTCAAATAATTATTATTTTTTTATTTAAAATATATTTTTTTCATTGAATTCAAAATTCAATAATAAAAGATTACAAAAAAAGACAATATGGTTTAAAAAGTCCCATACTGTCTTTTCATTTTTCTATATTATGCCCAATGATTAATTGGACCAAATTTATGACCTACTTCAATTTCATTTTTAATACATTTATATGTGTAATTATGCGCTAAAGTAATAGCTGTTTTTATGTCTTTTCCTTTTGCAATATTAGCAACTATACTAGCTGATAATGTATCTCCTGTTCCATTAATTCTAGTAGTATTGACATATTGATGTTCTAACCAAAATTCATCATCATTTTCTAAAAGAATATAGTCTCTTACGACATCTTCAGATCCTTCATGCTTTCCTTTTATTATCACATTTTTAGCACCCAAATTTCTTAATAATTTCCCTACTTTTCTCATATCATCTTCTTTTTTTATACATATATCTGTTAAGATTTCTGCTTCAGAAAAATTAGGTGTTACCACATCTGCTAAAGGAATTAATATATTTTTTAATGCACTAAATGAATTGTCCGTAAGTAATTTATTACCATGTTTTGTCAATATCACTGGGTCAACAACTAATTTTCCAAAGTTATAATGTTGTAAATTTTTAACTACAGTATTAATAATTAAATCATTAGATAACATTCCTGTCTTGGTAGCTCTTACTTTAAAATCATCTGCAATAGATTTAAATTCTTGTTCAATAAAATCTATACCTAAATCTTGGGCTTTTTGAATTCCATATGAATTTCCAGCAACACATGATGTCAATATGGAAATTCCGTATACATCATGAGCAAAAAAAGTATTCATATCTGCTTGCATACCAGCAGACCCATCACAATCTGAACCAGCAATTGTCATCACTTGCGGGAATTCATTAATCATAATTAACACTTCCTTTAATAAAATTAAAAATACAAGTAATATTCTATACCATTTTAAAAAAAAGACAACAAAAAATCCTTGAAAAGTATTTTTTCAAGGATTAATAAAAATTATTTTTCTTCTGTAGTAATTACAGATTCAATTTCTCCGCCTTCTTCTAATACAATATTAGAAAATTGACTTTGTACAAAATTCCATTCATCAGGATTATTAACAATTTCTATTTGAAATTCTCCTTCATCACTTACAGGAATTGCGGATAAGAAAATTAATTCTTTATCTTCATCGGATTCTTCAGGAGAAGTTACTACTAAAAAATCCTTGTTAAATAATTCCTTTCCATCAATGGCATATAAAACTTCCACTTGTTTTTCATCGCCATTTTCATTTACTAATGTAATTATTGATTGATTTGACATAAATTTTTCCTCTCTCTACTTGTTAATACGAACTAAGAAATATTTTTTCTTCCCTCTACGAATAACAATAAAGTCTCCACCAAAATGTTCTTTAGGATTTATCATTGAATTTACATCATCAGTTCGGATACCATCGATATAAATTGCACCATTTTCAATATCTTCCCTTGCTTGACGTTTTGATGGTTCAATTTCTGTATTGACTAATAAATCTACTAATGATAAAGATTCATTATCAATTTCAACACTAGGAACATGAGAAAATGCAACTTCAATTTGTTGACTATTTAATTCTCGAATATCTCCTGAAAATAGTGTTTCAGAAATAAATTCAGCTTCTTT
>NZ_AMYT01000004.1 GCF_000313915.1 Catellicoccus marimammalium M35/04/3 | reverse complement strand
CATAGCTTCTTTTCCATGAACAAATGTCGTAACCTCTTCTGCTAAACGACGTTGTGCTTCACGTTTTTCTGGTTCAGTTTCTACCTTTTGTGCTAGTTCATCAATTTCTTCTTTAGACAAGAAAGTGAAATATTTCAAATATTTCACTACATCTCTGTCATCTTGGTTATACCAAAATTGGTAAAATTCATAAGGAGAAGTTTTTTCTGGATCCAACCAAATAGCTCCACCAGCTGTTTTACCAAATTTTGTTCCATCTGCTTTTAACATTAATGGAATTGTTAGACCATATACTTTTTCATCTGATCCATCCACTTTGTGGATTAAATCAATACCTGCTGTAATATTCCCCCATTGATCTGCACCACCAATTTGTAATTGAATATTGTGTTGACGATGTAATGTTAAAAAGTCAATAGATTGTAAAATTTGGTATGAAAATTCTGTAAATGAAATACCGTTTTCTAAGCGGCTAGCTACAATATCTTTAGCTAACATTGTATTAACATTGACATATTTTCCGTAATCACGTAAAAAGTCTAACAATGAAATTTTTGATAGCCAATCATAATTATTCACCATAGTGATATTAGCTTCATCACCAAATAAATGTTTCATTTGTTTTGTTAAACTTTCAACATTGTGATTTACTTGTTCCATTGTTTGTAGTTGGCGTTCTGTTTTGCGTCCACTTGGATCTCCAATAGAACCTGTAGCCCCACCGATTAAAATATATGGATGATGACCTGCATCTGCAAAACGCTTCATCATAATAAATGGAATTAAATGTCCAATGTGCATACTATCTCCTGTTGGATCTACACCACAATAAAGAGAAATTTTTTCACTTTCTACTAAATCGTGTAATCCCTTAGCGTCGGTTTGTTGATTAATTGCACCGCGCCACTCTAACTCATCGATAATATTCATAGGGAGCCTCCTTT
>NZ_AMYT01000003.1 GCF_000313915.1 Catellicoccus marimammalium M35/04/3 | reverse complement strand
TTTTGTTAATATTGAAATTTTTTTCAATACTGACTTTTTTATCAGTATTTTATAAGTTTAAAATTCTTATGACTATCTTTTATCCTTAAAAGAATTACTTTGTAAAAAAATAAAGATAAGATAGGATCAAATCCAAGATATTCCTACTTCTAAAGCTGATTCACGAAGTGATTTTTCCCTAATAATACTGAAAGAATAATAGAGAATCATCCATTTTTATATGGTCTATAAATCCAATCTATAATCTATGATGGTTAATTATCCAGATTAACTGATAAATTCCTAATTCATTAATTGGATATAAAGAATAAAGTTCTTTAACTGTATATCTAGATTTCTTATTTTTGCTTTTTACTTAATCACATAAAAATAACCCCCAAAAGTTAAAGAAGACTTTTGGGGGTTATATCATTAAAACCACTCTTTTTTTATTTTTCCATTACATGCCAGGAACTTGGAATGTAAAACTCATTTTGAATTTTTGTCACTTCTCGTTCTTTTTGAGGGAAATGGAAGAAGAAACGAATAACGTCGTTATTATAATCCCAATACGTTGTCTTTTGTTCTAAGAAGGCTTCTTTTCCGCTTTCTTTTACAATATGATTTTTTACTTCCGCATCAGGAGCTGTTTTTTCAATTCCTTTTTTTGTTGGATAAACGACTACAGACTCTTCTTTTTTCGTACCTACAGATTGTACAAAGACGATATTTTTCATCTTTGTATCTTTAGCCAATGGTACCTTTGTTGTCGTTTCTACCTCTTTCATCCCGTAATGATAAGCCTCATTTAAAATCGCAAAGGTCAAGCTCCCTAAGAATAAAAGTAGGCAGACTATTCCTAATCCTTGATGAAGTTTTGTTGGCTTCATTGCGGTAAAGAATAGAAAGAATCCAATCACACTTAAAAATAAAATGACTAAATTAACCATTGTGTTTTGCTCCTTTCTGTTCTTTTTTATCACGGACAAAGAATGCCAAAACAAAACCAATAATACCAAAGAAGCAAGAAACAAGGAAGGCTACGTGATATCCATTTAATGTTGCTTGCATTGCTTCTTGTTTGAATAGGAATGGTAATTCTTTCATTAAAGAAGCACTTGGCATACTATGTGTCGTTACATTAGATAATACACTGACTAAAATCGCAGTTCCGATAGATCCCATCACTTGACGCACGGTATTATTTGCCGCTGAACCATGACTGATTTTATTTACTGGTAAATAGTTCATTCCAGAAGTCGTCACTGGCATCATTACCATCGAAATACCAAACATACGAACCGCATAAATGACTACTAAGAACATCATTGGTGTTTTTGTTGTTAAAAAGATTAATGGTAAAGTACCACAAGTTGCAATTGTTAACCCAGTAATCGCTAAACGATGAGCTCCATATTTATCATATAAACCTCCAGCGATTGGCATCATAATCCCAATCAATAAAGCTCCTGGTAACAACGTTAATCCAGAATGGAAGGCATCTTCTCCACGAATATTTTGGATATACATTGGTAGCACCATTTCGACCCCAATCATCATCATAAAAACCATACTTCCGACCATCGTGGAAATGACAAATTGTTTTTCTTTGAAGACACGAAGATCTAAGAATGGAGTTTCCATCTTCAATTGGCGACGAACAAAGAAGAAGATAACTACTACCCCAATAGCTAAAGAAACTAAAACCGTTGAGCTAAACCAACCTTTTTCTCCCACACTAGAGAATCCATATAGTAAGCTACCAAATCCAATCATAGATAAGAAAATTGATGGAATATCTAAGTGTAAATCTTGACTTGGTAATACATCGCGCATAAAGAACATTGCTGCAATCAATACCACTACAACAATTGGTAATAATAAACCAAATAAATTACGCCATGTAGATTGGTCAATAATCCAACCAGATAAAGAAGGACCAATCGCTGGTGCTAGACCAACAACGATCCCGGTTAACCCCATCGCAATTCCTCGTTTTTCTGGTGGGAAAATACTTAACATGATCGTTTGAACCATCGGTAAAGCAATCCCTACTGCTAACGCTTGAATCAAACGGCCCATAAATAATGTTGGGAAATTAGGGGCAATAAAACAAGTTAACGTTCCTAAAAAGAAAATAGTCATCGCTGTCATATACAATTTCTTTGTACTAAAACGATTAATTAAAAAAGCTGAAATCGGAATCATAATCCCATTGACTAACATAAATCCTGTCGTCAACCATTGGACAGTTGAGGCAGAAACATGAAAATAATTCATTAATGTGGGAAAAGCAGTAGCCAAAATCGTTTGATTTAGCACTGTACAAAAGTTCCCAATTAATAAAACAAATACTAACAATCCACGATGGTACGATTTACCGTGAACATCCACTGCTTGTTTCATAAACTTCTCCTATCTTTCTTTCTATTATTCATTCATTTTTCAATTCATTCTCTAAAATAGGAAAAAGGCAAGGTGTGACCTTACCTTTTCCGTTTTTATTATAATTCTTCTACAAGTTGTTCTAATTCATTTAAACGTTCTTCAAATACCGCAAAAGCAGATTCTAAATAATCTTTTTGTGTCATATCAACACCTGCTTTTTTCATTACGGCAATTGGATAATCGCTGCTTCCTGCTTTTAAGAAGTTCAAGTAGTGTTCTAATGCTCCTTCTTTTCCTTCAGTAATATTTTTCGCTAAGGCACTAGCAGCGGCAAATCCTGTCGCATATTGATAAACATAGAAATTATAATAAAAATGTGGAATTCGAGACCACTCTAAAGCAATCTCAGGGTCTTTTTCTACTGCTGGACCATAATACTCTTGGTTTAAATCTCCATAGTATTCATTCATAGCTTGACTGGTTAAAGGTTCTCCTTTAGCATCTGTTACATGAATCCATTGTTCAAATTCCGCAAATTGTGTTTGACGGAACACCGTACCTTTGAATCCATCTAAGTAGTGATTTAAAACATACGCACGAACTTTTGGATCTTTTTGCGTTTGTAATAAATATTCTGTTAACAGATTTTCATTAGTTGTTGAAGCAATTTCTGCTAAGAAAATACTATAATCTCCATAGACATAAGGTTGATGACTACGAGTCAAATAGCTATGCATACTATGTCCCATTTCATGAACTAACGTAAAGAGTTGATCTAAACTATCATGCCAGTTCAATAAAATATATGGATCTGTATCGTAACAACCAGAAGAATAAGCACCACTACGTTTTCCAGCGTTTTCTTTTACATCAATCCAACGACTTTGGAAGGCTTTTTCTACTACAGAAACATAATCTTTTCCTAAAGGTTGTAGTGCTTCCAACGCCACCTTACAAGCTTCTTCATAAGAGAAACGTAAAGGAGCTTCTCCCATTAATGGGGTATACATATCATACATATGTAATTCATCTACTTGTAATAATTTTTTACGTAAAGCAACATAACGATGTAATAATGGCAAGTGTTCATGTACCACTTCAATTAATGTATCATAGACACTTTCTGGAATATCATTACTATCTAAAGATGCTGCACGAGCAGAAGAGTAATTTCTTACCTTAGCAGAGAAATTATGTCCTTTCACGTGGTGAGATAATGTGCTTGCAGTTGTATGTTGGAATTGATCGTAAACACGATATAATTGTTGGAATGCTTCTTTACGAACATTGCGATCAGTGCTTTCTAATAATTGTCCATAAGAACCATGAGAAAGTTGAACTTCTTCTCCTTCTGCATTTTGAATCATACCAAAATCAAAATCTGCATTATTCATTACTTCAAACGTATCACTAGAAGCAGAGAAGATTTCACTCGCTTGTGCTAATAACGCTTCTTCTTTTTCTGATAATACGTGTGGTTTACTGCGAACCGTTTGTTCTAAGAAATGATGATATTCTTGTAATTCTTTGGCTTGTAAATATTCTTCTAACACTTCATCTGATAAACTTAACAGTTCTGGAGTGTAGTAAGAAGCTGCCGCTACAGCTTCTGTATATTTGCCGCTTACTCGATTCATCAATGCTTGATACTTCGCATTCGCTGTATCTTCGTCATTTTTCATACTTGCATAAACATAAATTACTTCTAGACTACGGTATAGAGAAAGCAATTGATCGGTTGCTTTTTTCACAGCGAGAACTCCATCTCCTAGTGTCCCTTTTCCTTGACTAACTTCCGCAATTTTTTCATCTAATTGAGAAAATGCTTCTTCTAATTCTTCTTCATTTTTAAAGATACGTGACAGATCCCATGTCCATTTTTCTTCAATTTCTGAACGTTTTGGTAATTTTTTAGCCATAATCTTCCATTCTTAAAAAGAATGTTCCTCCTCCTTTACGTTTATTTCTTCTTATATTTTAGCAAATTATCGCTTTTTCGTCAGAAAACATGTTTCTATTCTTTAGATTTCTTGTATTTTTAACCTTTGCTGCTTTCTTTTTTCTTCTAAAAAAGGCGTAGGTGTATATGTCATTAATGGCTGACGAATCTTTTGTTCCACTTTCCAATACAATTCTTCAGTTAAAGAATAGAAAGGAACGTTTATCCACTGACTTAGATAGGAAAGTTCTTCTTGCCAATTCATTTGATGTTCATACAAAATGTAGGCTAAACGCTGTACTTCCTTATTAGAACGATGAAACCAAGCAGAAATTCTTTTTTTATTTTGTTCTTGGAAAAATTGTCGATTAGGAGGCATAATTTTTCCTTTTTCTTTATGCAAAAATTCTTCAATCGTAATGGGAACACAAGTAAAGCGATAGGGAGCCTCTTCTAAATGAGACTGCAAATAAAACTGTCTTTCATCAAAACGCAAAACATAATATCCATAGGTAGGATGATAGCGCAAAAAAGGATACCACTGAGAATAACGTTGATACTTTGGTCCTAATAACCACAAATCTTTATATCCTTGTCGTTGATAATCTAAATGCCGTTTTTCTAATACTTTGGCACTCAATGGGCTACACTGCACTTCAACGATCCATTGTGGTGGGAAATATAAATCTCCCCTTCTTTCTTCCACTACCCACTCTTCTTCTACTAGATAATGATGATTTTGGCCCCAAGCTTTAATTTTTTCTTTCACCGCTTTATGTAACTCTCCTTCCCCACCCCACAGATTTTCTTTTTTCTTTGGCGCATGATAAAAGGATTGTCCAAATTTTGTTTTTCGTACCCGCAATTCTTTTTCACACAAAGGACAAATATATGAATTTCCAGGGATGGCTTCCTCAATAAAAATCCAGTGACCTTCTTTTGTTTTTGCATATTGTAGTGGTTGTTTCATAAAATCCCCTCCTACTTATTGATACAAAAAAAGGCCACGTCAACGTGCCCTTTTAGAAATATTGATTCAAACTTTGGAAAATTCCGTCTTTTCTTCCTTTATTTAACTCGATTTCTTTAGAAATATCAGGAATTTCTTTTGTAGTTTCAAATAAAGTAGGTGTGCATTGTTCGTTCATTAAAAGAATATCATCATAGACATCATCACGGTCAATTCCTTTTTTGTAATAAGAAAGTAAACGGTAACGACCATTACCATAAGTTAATGTCTGACGGAACATGTGCCAAGGTCCATTCATTTTTGCGACTTTAACCAAGTCATTTAAGTTAGGAGAAGATAACTGTAACGCAGGTCGCCAGTTCTCATAGAAACGACGTTCTTCTTCCTCTTCTTCTTTAATCAATTCTTCCACTACGGATAAAATTTCTTTGACCTCAGACATCATCTTTTCTTGTGCTTCTTTTTGACTCAAATTGCCTAACAATTCTTGCAATAACTCTTCTGGATTTTGAATATCTTCATCCAAATCAAATTTACGCACTTTTAAGACAATACCAGAATTTTCTTTTGTCGGTAACATTTGAACAGACAATTGTCCTTCTTTGGCAAAATCGCCTTCTTTATCAACAAGCTTAATTAAGCGACATAATTCATCTTGCGCTTCTTTTTCTTTATTTGCATTCATAAATAGAGAAAAATCAATATGATATTTTTCCATATCTCGTTTTGAAAAATAAATAATTAAAGTATCGGGATCTAATTTTCGATAACGCATGTATTCATCATCCTTTCCTTTTTATTATAACAAAAAAAAGAAACTGAAAAAGCATTCAGTTTCTTTCTTCTTCATAAGAAGCTTACCTTGTTACAAAAGCTTCCCTTTTTTCTTATAATCCTACCATTTTACGTGCTTGTTTTAATTCTAAAGCACGAACTTCGCGTGGTAAGAAGCGACGGATTTCATCTTCGTTGAAACCAACTTGAAGACGTTTATCGTCAATCATAATAGGGCGGCGTAATAAACCGGGATTTTCTTGAATTAAAGTTAATAGTTCAGATAATGGTAAATCATCTAAATCCATATTTAATTTTTGAAAAACTTTTGAACGGGTTGAAATGATCTCTTCCGTGCCACTTTCAGTCATACGAAGAATTTGTTTTAATTCTTCTGTTGTCAAAGGCTCAGAAAAAATATTTCGTTCCTCAAAAGGAATTCCATATTCCTTCAACCATGCCTTTGCTTTACGGCATGAAGTACAACTTGGAGACGTATACAATTTAATCATAGTGATTTCTCCTTTTTCCCAAGATTACATTACTCTCTTTAAAAGTTATTATAACATGATAATAACCATTATTTATTATAAATCCGAAACCTTATAAAATTTTTGAATTTTTCTTATAAAAGCTTGGGACTCTTTTGTTTGCAATTATTTTAACATAAACTGTGTAAAATTTATTTTCAAAAAAGATAATTCGTATTGTATGAATTGAAATTCCTTATATTTTTATTGAATTTTCAATATTTTCACATTTTGTTTTAACCGATTTTGTATGAAATTACGTTATTGAAACTACACAAATTTCTTTACAAAAAACCTTTCTTTCCTGTGATATAATAAAAACTATAAAAGTTCTCGAAAGAAAGGAGACGTTGATTTTTTTCAACGAAATCGCTTATGGAAACAATTATCTCAGGAATTCAACCAAGTGGAATCCCAACGATTGGAAATTATATTGGCGCAATGCAACACTTCGTAAATTTACAAGACGAATATGATTGCTACTTCTTTATTGCTGATTTACATTCCATTACCGTTCCACAAAAAAAAGCTGAACTACGTAAACAAATTTTAGATTTAGCAGCTTTATACTTAGCTGTTGGTTTAGATCCAGAAAAAGTAAAATTATTTATTCAATCAGAAGTCCCCGCTCATTGTGAAGCAGCATGGATGATTCAATGTGCCACTCCTATTGGTGAGTTAGAACGTATGACACAATACAAAGACAAAGCGCAAAAACAAGATACAGTCAATGCCGGTCTATTAAACTATCCAACTTTAATGGTGTCTGACATTATCTTATATGATGCAGCAAAAGTTCCAGTAGGAGCGGACCAAAAACAACACTTAGAATTAACTCGTAATTTTGTGGATCGTTTTAACAATAAATATGCGCAAAAAGGTCAAACTTTATTAGTGAAACCTGAGCCTTTGATTGCCAAAAATGGTGCTCGTATTATGAGCTTACAAGATCCAACTAAAAAAATGAGTAAGTCTGATAGTAATCCAAAAGGGTTTATCTCTATGTTGGATGATGCAGATACTATTCGTAAAAAAATTCGTTCTGCGGTTACAGATAGTGAAGCAACGATTGCTTATGATCCAGAAAATCGCCCTGCGGTTGCGAACCTATTAACGATTTTCTCTTCTGTCACAGGAATTTCAATTGAAACGTTAGTCGCAACTTATGAAGAGTCAGGATATGGTACGTTCAAAAATGATTTAGCAGAAGCCATTGTCGATTGGATTACTCCAATTCATGAACGTTTCCACCAACTACGTGAAAGTGAAGAATTACAAGAGATTTTAACTGTTGGTGCTATTGAAGCAAATAAAAAAGCAAATAAAACTTTACGTCGCATGAAAAACGCTCTTGGATTAGGACGTAAATAAAATGAAACTCCTAAAGGATTATCCTTTTAGGAGTTTTTTTTGGTGGTATCCTTTATAATAGAAATAAATCACAAATAAAAAGGAGAAAATTATGGGAAATATTTTTACAAAAGTAGCATCAGATACTTTAGGATTATCTGATATTGGGAAAATTATCGCACCCGAAGATTTTGATAAAGTTGCTGGCGATGATTATATCTTTCATGAAGATGATGAACATATCTATTTTGTCATTCAGTCAAAAACAGATGAGTATGTCTTTACCAACTATGGATTATTACATGTAGATGGAGATAGTGCGATTAGTAATAAACGTACCATTCATCGTTTTGAATATTGTCATTACCCTATCTCTCATGTCACATTAGAAACAGCAGGAACCGTAGATTTAGACGTAGAACTAAAATGGCACATGAATGACTATGAATTTAGTGTGGATGTAGATAAAAAACAAATTGAGGAATTAAAAGACTTATACAAAGCTCTTTATGAAATTGGTCGTATCCAATTATCTTTAAACTATCAATATCAAGACGATTTAAAAGCTTTAGACAATGCCAATGAGGTGTTCAATAAATCTCGTTTTAACGTAGAAAATCCAGCTTCTATGTTACAAGAAATGACTCGTTTTAACCAAGAGTATTTAACCACTGCTCGCCATGCTTTACATCGCCGCGACTTTGGCAATGTATTTGAAAAATATATCAATAACTAAAAAAGTTGGGATTCAATTCCCAACTTTTTTTATTATCGTGTAACTATTTTTTGATAATGAATTTATATCCTAATAATGCTACAAGTAATACTAAAATAATACCCATTACAATTAATAAAGGTGATTTCTTATTCCCTGTTTGTGGTAATGTAGTATCTTCACTCATTGATTCATTTTGTGATTTATTTTTAGAATTTGTATCATTATTATCAAATGCTAACGCTCCATTCTCTCCAGAACTTGATTGAGTAGAGTTTGTTGAAGTGTCTCCATTTGAACTTGTGTTTGAACTTTGTTCT
>NZ_AMYT01000002.1 GCF_000313915.1 Catellicoccus marimammalium M35/04/3 | reverse complement strand
GTTATTTTTTGTTTTTTCAACTTTTAAGTAACGTCTCGTAATTGACTTTTATATAATATCATCTCTTTTGAAAGTCGTCAACGAATTTACTGAAATTTTTTTCGATTTTTTTGCAAAACAAAAAACTCGAGGAAAATCCCCGAGTTTTTTCATTCTATTAATTAATCTTCGTCATCGAATTGATATTCCATATCTAAAATACCGTCAGCAGCCATTTGTGCTTCGATATCATTGATACTGTATACATTTTCGCTATCCACACCAATTTCTTTTGGTTCCATATTACGGTAGCGAGGCATACCTGTACCTGCTGGAATAATCTTACCGATAATAACGTTTTCTTTCAATCCTAATAATGGATCTTTCTTACCACGGATAGCAGCATCTGTTAACACGCGTGTTGTTTCTTGGAAGGAAGCAGCAGATAAGAAACTATTTGTTTCTAAGGATGCTTTTGTAATACCAAGTAATACTGGACGTGCTGTTGCTGGGTATCCACCAGATAATAATGTTTTTTCATTACGTTCTTTAAAGTCAGAAATATCCATTAATGTTCCTGGTAAGATATCTGAATCTCCTGGATCCATGACACGAACTTTACGTAACATTTGACGAACCATTACCTCTACGTGTTTGTCACCAATTTCTACCCCTTGCATACGGTATACTTTTTGTACTTCACGTAATAAGTAATTTTCAACAGTTAATACATCAGTAACTTGTAATAAGTGTTTTGGTTCAATAGAACCTTCTGTCAATGGTTCACCACGGTGAATATGTTGTCCTACTTCTACTTTCATTCTTGAGTTGTAAGGAACAGTATAAGTACGAACATCATTACCTTGACCTTGGATAGTAATTTCACGAGTATGACTCGCTTTATCTTCTGTAATTTCTACTACTTCACCTGTTACTTCTGTGATTGTAGCTTCCCCTTTAGGATTACGTGCTTCAAAGATTTCTTGAATACGTGGTAACCCTTGAGTGATATCGTCTCCGGCAACCCCACCAGTGTGGAATGTACGCATGGTTAACTGAGTACCTGGTTCACCGATAGATTGCGCAGCGATTGTACCTACTGCTTCTCCGACTTCAACACTTGAACCTGTAGCTAAGTTGCGTCCGTAACAATGTTTACATACACCGTGTTTTGTATTACATGTGAATACAGAACGGATTGTTACTTTTTCAACACCTGCAGCAACAATTTCTGCTGCTTTATCTTCAGAGATTAATTCATCGGCACCGATGATAACTTCTCCTGTTTCTGGGTGGAAGACAGATTTACGAGTGTAACGACCAATTAAACGATCTTCTAAAGATTCGATTACTTCGTTACCTTCTTTAATCGCTGTAATTTCTAATCCACGGTCTGTACCACAATCATCTTCACGAATGATTACGTCTTGAGCTACGTCTACTAAACGACGTGTTAAGTAACCTGAATCGGCAGTCTTCAAGGCTGTATCGGTCATTCCTTTACGAGCTCCGTGAGTAGAGATGAACATTTCTAAGACAGAAAGTCCTTCACGGAAGTTAGAGATGATTGGTAATTCCATGATACGTCCGTTAGGCGCAGCCATCAAACCACGCATTCCGGCTAACTGTGTAAAGTTAGAGATGTTACCACGGGCACCTGAGTCACTCATCATGTAAATTGGGTTTTCGCTACCTAATGCTTCCATCAGTTTTTGTTGGATGCGATCTTTAGCTTCATTCCAAACTCCAATAACACGTTCATAACGTTCATCATCTGTAATTAAACCACGACGGAATAAACGAGTAATATTTTCTACTTGTTGGTGAGATTCTTCAATAATTTGTGCTTTATCATCGGCAACGTTGATATCAGCTACCCCAACAGTAATTCCAGCTAAAGTAGAATGATGATATCCTAAATCTTTCATACGGTCTAACATCATTGAAGTTTCTGTTACGCGGAAACGTTTGAATACTTCAGCAATGATGCTTCCAAGATTTTTCTTCTTGAATGGTTGTACTAATGGTTGTTTTTCGATGAAAGCTTTAATGTCTTCCCCTTTTTCTACGAAGTACTTATCTGGAGTTTTTTCTGTTAAGTTTTCTTCTGTAGGTTCATTTAAGTAAGGAAATTCTTCTGGCATAATGCTATTGAAAATGACTTTACCAACAGTAGTTACCATAATACGATCTCTTTGCCAATCAGTAAATGGTTTACCAGCTAAGGTTTCATCATTTGTTTTCAAACCGATACGTGTATGTAAATGTACGTATCCATTTTGCCATGCCATTACCGCTTCATCCATGTTACGGAAGACCATACCTTCCCCTTCACGGCCAGCTTCTTCCATTGTTAAGTAGTAGTTTCCTAATACCATATCCTGAGATGGAGTAACGACTGGTTTTCCATCTTTTGGATTCAAGATGTTTTGGGCCGCTAACATTAATAAGCGAGCTTCCGCTTGTGCTTCTTCACTTAATGGTACGTGTACCGCCATTTGGTCTCCATCGAAGTCGGCATTGAACGCTTCACAGGCTAATGGGTGCAAACGAATCGCACGACCTTCAACAATGATTGGTTCAAAGGCTTGGATTCCTAAACGGTGCAATGTAGGGGCGCGGTTTAATAGTACTGGGTGTTCACGAATCACATCTTCTAAAACATCCCATACACATTCATCCATGCGTTCTACTTTGCGTTTTGCATTTTTAATATTATTGGCTAATTCACGTTTTACTAATTCATGCATCACAAATGGTTTGAATAATTCTAATGCCATTTCTTTTGGCAAACCACATTGATACATTTTTAAGAATGGTCCGACACAGATTACAGAACGTCCTGAGTAGTCGACACGTTTACCAAGTAAGTTTTGACGGAAACGACCTTGTTTCCCTTTCAACATATGACTTAATGATTTCAATGGACGTGTTCCTGGTCCAGTTACTGGACGACCACGACGACCATTATCGATTAAAGCATCTACTGCTTCTTGTAACATACGTTTTTCATTTTGAACGATGATGTTTGGTGCACCAATTTCTAATAAACGTTTCAAACGGTTATTACGGTTGATAACACGACGGTATAAGTCATTTAAGTCACTTGTCGCAAAACGTCCACCTTCTAATTGAACCATTGGACGTAATTCTGGTGGAATTACTGGTAATACGTTCATTACCATCCAACTTGGTTTGTTACCAGAAGTACGGAAAGCTTCTAAAACATCTAAACGACGAATCGCTTTCGTACGCTTTTGACCTTGAGCAGATTTCAATTCTTGTTTTAATTCTTCTACTTCTGCATCTAAATCGACTTGATCTAGTAAGCGTTGAACTGCTTCTGCTCCCATCATAGCTTCAAATCCGTCACCAAACTCTTCACGTTTTGCACGGTATTCATTTTCTGTTAATAATTGTTTGTATTCTAATGTAGTTTCACCTGGATCAATAACTACATAAGATGCGAAATAAATAATTTCTTCTAAGGCACGTGGTGTCATATCTAACACTAATCCCATACGGCTTGGAATTCCTTTGAAGTACCAAATGTGTGAAACTGGAGCCGCTAATTCAATATGCCCCATACGTTCACGACGAACTTTAGAACGAGTGACTTCTACACCACAGCGATCACATACGATCCCTTTATAACGAATGCGTTTATATTTACCACAAGCACATTCCCAGTCCTTTGTAGGACCGAAAATGCGTTCGCAGAATAAACCATCACGTTCTGGTTTTAGGGTACGGTAGTTAATTGTTTCTGGTTTTTTAACTTCACCATAAGACCATTCACGAATCTTTTCTGGTGATGCTAACCCAATTTGCATGCTTTCAAATTTATTTACGTCGATCAAAAGCTTATCCCTCCCAGTAATGATTATTTTTCATTGTTTTCTTTTGCAGCTTCTTCTTTTGCTTTTTGGCGTGCATATTTTGCTAAAGCGTCTTCTGTGACCATTTCATCATCGTCATCCATTTCGCTTAAATCAATTTCTTGATCTTCAGCATCTAACACGCGCATATCTAATCCTAATGCTTGTAATTCTTTCACTAAAACGCGGAAGGATTCTGGTACACCAGGTTTTGGAATTTGTTCTCCTTTGACGATAGCTTCGTATGTATTTACACGACCTACTACATCGTCAGATTTATAAGTTAAGATTTCTTGTAATGTATAAGCAGCACCATAAGCTTCTAACGCCCAAACTTCCATTTCCCCGAAACGTTGTCCACCAAATTGAGCTTTACCACCCAATGGTTGTTGCGTTACTAATGAGTAAGGACCTGTTGAACGAGCGTGTAATTTATCGTCAACCATGTGTGCTAATTTAATCATATACATGACACCGACAGAAATACGGTTATCAAATGGTTCCCCTGTACGTCCATCGTATAAAACAGTTTTAGCATCGCGTGCCATACCTGCTTCTTTTACTGTTTCCCATACGTCTTCATCGGTTGCACCATCAAAGACTGGAGTTGCTACGTTAATACCAAGATTACGTGCAGCCATACCTAAGTGTAATTCTAATACTTGTCCGATGTTCATACGAGATGGTACCCCTAATGGGTTTAACATGATGTCTACTGGTGTTCCATCTGGTAAGAATGGCATATCTTCTTCTGGCATAATACGGGAAACAACCCCTTTATTACCGTGACGACCGGCCATTTTATCCCCTTCATGGATTTTACGTTTTTGAACGATATAAACACGAACCATCATGTTTACGCCTGGAGATAATTCATCTCCTGCTTCACGAGTGAAGATTTTAACGTCATGGACAATACCGCCACCACCATGTGGTACACGTAAAGAAGTATCACGAACTTCGCGTGCTTTTTCACCAAAGATAGCATGTAATAAACGTTCTTCTGCTGATAATTCAGTAACTCCTTTTGGTGTCACTTTACCAACTAATAAGTCTCCATCTTTAACTTCTGCCCCGATGCGGATGATGCCTCGTTCATCTAAGTTCTTCAATGCATCTTCCCCAACGTTTGGAATTTCGCGAGTAATTTCTTCTGGTCCTAATTTTGTATCACGAGCTTCTGATTCATATTCTTCAATATGGATAGAAGTATAAACATCATCTTTAACTAAGCGTTGGCTCATAATAACCGCATCTTCGTAGTTGTATCCTTCCCATGTCATGAAGGCAACTAATGGGTTTTGACCTAAAGCTAATTCTCCGTTTTCCATTGAAGGACCGTTCGCTAAAATATCGCCAACTTCTACTTTTTCACCAACTTTTACTAATGTACGTTGGTTGTAGCAAGTTCCTGCATTTGAACGACGGAATTTAGAAACATGATATTTATCTAATGTGCCATCTTCACGACGAACACGGATTTCTTCTGCATCGCTATATTCTACGACACCGGCATGTTTACATAATAGAGCAGCTCCTGAGTCATGAGCAGCTTTATATTCCATACCTGTTCCCACATATGGAGCATGTGGATCAATCAATGGTACTGCTTGACGTTGCATGTTTGATCCCATTAACGCACGGTTAGAGTCGTCGTTTTCTAAGAATGGAATACATGCTGTCGCTACGGCAACTACTTGTTTTGGAGATACGTCCATGTAGTCTACTTGGTTGATGTTCACTTCTAAGTTTTCACTTTGGTGACGAGCCATAACGATGTCTTCTTTGAAAGTACCATCTTCATTTAATGGTGAGTTCGCTTGCGCTACAATATATTGGTCTTCTTCGTCTGCTGTTAAGTAATCAATTTCATCTGTAACTTTATGAGTTACACGATCCACACGACGGTATGGAGTTTCGATGAAACCAAATTTATTAATTTTCGCATAAGTAGATAATCCGTTGATTAACCCGATGTTTGGTCCTTCAGGTGTTTCAATCGGACACATACGACCATAGTGAGAGTAGTGTACGTCACGAACTTCATATCCGGCACGGTCACGAGCCAAACCACCAGGTCCTAACGCAGATAAACGACGTTTGTGCGCTAATTCCCCTAATGGGTTTGTTTGGTCCATGAATTGTGATAATTGTGAAGAACCGAAGAATTCTTTCACTGCTGCTACCACAGGACGGATATTAATTAATTGTTGTGGTGTTAATGTTTCTGTGTCTTGGATAGACATTCTTTCACGAACCACACGTTCCATACGAGTTAATCCAATACGGAATTGGTTTTGTAATAATTCACCGACAGAACGGATACGACGGTTTCCTAAGTGGTCGATGTCATCTGTATGTCCAATTCCTTCCATCAAGTTAAAGAAGTAACTCATTGTCGCTAAGATATCTGCTGGTGTAATCGTGCGGATATCTTCTGCTGGCATACCATTTCCGATTACGTGAACTACTTTTTCTGGATCACGTGGAGAAATGACTTTAACCACTTGAACTTGAACTGGATCTGTTAATACTGCATCTTCACTTGGATAGTAAGTTACTGTATTTAATCCATTGTCTAAGTATCCTTCTAACATATTCATTACATCGCGTGTAATGACTGTGCCTTTTTCTGCTAAAATTTCGCCTGTTTCTTCATCTACTAAAGTTTCAGCTAATGTTAAATTCAATAAGCGAGATTTTAGATTTAATTTTTTATTTAATTTATAACGTCCAACAGGAGCTAAATCATAGCGTTTTGGATCGAAGAAACGAGAAATTAATAAGTTTCTTGAACTTTCCGCTGTTTTTGGTTCACCTGGACGTAAACGGTCATAAATATCTTTTAATCCTTCTTCTGTACGACTATCTGTCGCATTTTTGTGGATATCTTTTTCTAATGTTAAACGTAAGCTCTCATTTTCACCGAAAATATTTAAAATTTCACTGTCAGAACCGAATCCTAACGCACGTACCAAAACAGATAATGGTACTTTACGTGTACGGTCGATACGAACATAAGAAATATCTTTAGCATCTGTTTCTAATTCTAACCATGCACCACGGTTTGGAATTACAGTTGTACCAAAGCCTTCTTTTCCGTTTTTATTTGTTTTATCGTGATAATAAACACCTGGAGAACGTACTAATTGAGAAACAATTACACGTTCTGCTCCGTTGATAATGAAAGAGCCCATTTCTGTCATCAATGGGAAATCACCAAAGAATACTTCTTGTGATTTGATTTCTCCTGTTTCTTTGTTTGTTAAACGCAAAGTTACATGTAACGGTGCAGAGTAATTTGCATCATGAGTTCTTGCTTCCTCTACCGTATACTTTGGTTCTTTTAACTCATAACCAACAAACTCTAATGATAATTTGTTGTTATGGTCACTGATTGGTAATACATCTTCGAATACTTCACGTAATCCTTCATCTAAAAATCCTTGATAAGAATCCGTTTGTATTTCAATTAAATTCGGCAATTCTAGAACTTCACTGATTTTAGAAAAACTACGACGTTCTGCGTGCTTTCCATATTTCACTACGTGTCCAGCCAAACCATTCACCCCTTATTTATCGTTAATTTTAGACCATTGTAAAATATTACAATTACATTACAAATATTACTTTTTCTTTAAAAATGAAGAAAATCATAGTTTGAAAGCAAAAAAAAACCAAAAACAGACGAAAATTTTTCTTCTTCTCCTCTATTTTTGCCTCTTATCTTGCGACTTTTTGGACAATATTTCAAAAAGTCTCTCTGTAATTGCTATTTTCTCTATTATTCTACTTTATTTTCATGAAAATATCAATCCTTTTTCCAAAAAAAGAAGAGAAGGGATTTCCTTCTCTTTTCTAAGCAAACCAACTACGAACTTTACGGAAAAGTAAAGTGAAGAAATTGGCTTTTTCATCAGCTGTTTTCGTTACTGCCATTTGAATCGGTTGGTCTTTTTGTTGTAAATAGCCCCAACCTTTTTTCAACTGTACAGTGTACTGAACCGCATCGGCTCCTTTTTCAATTGGCGCAATTAATTCTAAGTTTTGATCTTTTTTTACTGTAATGGCCTCTTGACCTTTTGGTACTTCTAAAGTGACATCTTTTTTCGCCACTAAAGGAACGGTTGTTTCTTTTCCGTACTGAACTTCAGCATCATGAATTGTTGGTACAGCTTCTCCTTTTTTAATGACTGTTTTCTTTTCATAAGAAGAAAAGACAGAAGTCATCAAACGTTTGGTTTCTAAAAAGCGAGCCTGTTTGTTTTCAATTCCATTTTCGGTATTCATCACGACTGTAACAATCGATAAATCTTTTTGGGTCGCACTTCCTGCAAAACAAGCCCCAGCTTTTTCTGTAGTCCCTGTTTTTAATCCTGTCACTCCTTCTAAGTAGCAAGATTTTCCAGGTAACATCTCATTCCAGTTTTCCATCATTTGTGGATTCTCTGTATCCGCACCAAAGGTTAGACTTGGTTCTTTTGCGACATCCATATAATCTTTATATTCATTGACAATATGTTGCGCTACTACGGCCATATCACGAGCACTCATCGCGTTCTCATCATTTTCCTTTGTGCCTTTTAAACGAAAATCTTTCAAATATTTATTATTTAGTCCAGAAACTGTGACAATATTAGCATCTGTAATACCCCAGTCTTTTAACTTGCTTTTCATCAATTCAACAAATTTTTCTTGGCTTCCTGCCACACGATCCGCTAACGCCATAATCGCTGCATTAGCTGATTGCACAATGGTTGCACAAAATAGATCTGCTACGGTATAAGAAGCTCCAGCTTTTAAAGGTACATTTGATAAATCTGGTTCTGTACTTAATTTTGCTAATGGGGCAGAAATTTTCACTTTATCTTGCCAATCCAATTCTCCATTTTGAATCGCATCTAACACCACCGCACAACTAATCATTTTAGTCATTGAAGCAATTGGCAATACTTGATCAATATTTTGCGCATACAAAATTTGTCCTGTTTTGCTATCCGCCGCAATCGCTGCTTTGGCTTGAATTTTTAAATCTTGAATGGATTCTGCTGTTCCATCCTCTACTCCTGGAGTTGCTACTCCTGTGTTCGCGACTCCTGTATTGGTCACTTGTGTTGGCACAACTGGAGCGCCCATTCCTTCATCTACTGCCAAAGCAACGTTTGGTAATAAAAGAAAAAGACTACTCAGGCCAATGATTCCTTTTTTCTTCCATGAATTCATGCAGATTAAAATCCCCTCTCTGATGTTTCGTTTTGTTGTAAAGGTAGCGTGATAATAAAGCTCGTCCAATCATCATTAGAGGTTACTTCAATCTTTCCATGATGTAATTGAACAATACTTTCTACAATCGCTAATCCTAATCCTGTCCCTTTAATTTGGGAAGTGCGTGAACTATCTACTCGATAAAAGCGATCAAATAAACGACTCAATGCGTGTTTAGGAATTTTTCGCCCATTATTACGCACAACGATTCGTACTTGATCGTGTTCTTTTTGAGCCAACATTTCAATTTTAGTCGCTCCTTCACCATATTTAAAGGCATTACTCAATAAATTACTAAAAATACGCACAATTTTATCTGGATCTGCTTCGATACAAATATTTTCTGGTTCACTTATCGTTGTTAGTTGTAACGCATCATTTTCGGTTTGTAATTGAAAATCTACTGCAATTTGATTCATCAATTGACTCAAATCAAAAACGGTCAAATGAAGCTGTGAATTTGGATTTTGTTGCATCGTTGCATATTCAAACAAATCATCCACCATTACTTTCATTTGTTCTGCTTTAGAATATGCAATATGAACATATTTTTTCAATTCTTCTTCTGATAGATGATCTTGATTTTCAATCAGTTGTAAATAACCGATAATAGAAGTTAACGGTGTGCGGATATCATGACTAATATTGGTAATTAACTCTTCTTTTGAATCTTTCATCCGACGTTCTTCTTCAATTGCTTCTTTCGTACTACGCACCAATCCATTGATACTATCGACAATACTTCCTAAATCGCCATTCAATTCAAAATGCACTAAATGATCATAATGTCCATTGGCAATATAATGAAGCTCTGACAAAATATGTTGTAGTTGATATTGTTTGTAACGTCGTTTAATTCGCCAATAGGTAATTCCAATATCCACTAATAAGCACACAATGACAAAAATCGATTGCCAAGAGTAAACAGCTTGTTTTTGGAAGGTATCCCAAAAGACCACTTTAATTCCAAAAATCATATTTTCTAGTGCCGGTGAGCGTTGAATAATTTGCCCTAAAATAATGAGTACTGAACAGTTGATTAATAAAAGAAGTAACATCGTAAAGATGGCTTCAAAAATTAGTTCACTCTTCTCTTTACTCGTTAAAATAATTTTCGTTGGGTTGACTTCTTGTTCCTTTTTAAGCTTCAATCTTATATCCCACTCCCCAAACGGTCTTAATTACTTTTTCTCCATGAGTGGCTTTTTCTAATTTATCACGTAAATGGCTCACGTGAACCATCACCGTCTTCGCAGAAACAACATTTTCTTGTTGCCAAACTTTTTCAAAAATTTCTTCTGCACTAAATACTTGGTTTGGATGACTGGCTAATAAATATAAAATACCAAATTCAAGTGCGGTTAATTGTACTTTTTCCCCAGATTTTGTAATCACTTCATGTGACCCACGATTAATCGTTAAAGCGCCAGTTTCAATCAAAGCATCCTCAGATACTTCTTTTTCTGGTCCAGTAGGCATGTTAGAACGACGAAGTAGAGATTTTACTCGAGCCATGACTTCTAAAGGATTAAATGGTTTTGTGACATAGTCATCTGCCCCAGCAATTAATCCTTGAATCTTATTCATATCCGTTGTTTTCGCTGTCAACATAATAATCGGTAAGGTTGATTTTTGTTTACGTAAAGTAGTCACAACTTCCATGCCATCTACTTTTGGCATCATCACATCTAAAATCATTAAAGCAATATCTTTGTCATTTTGTAATGTCAATAATGCTTCTTTTCCATTATAGGCTTGTGCCACTTCATAACCTTCATTTTTCAAATAAATGGTTAATAATTCTACGATTTCTTTATCATCATCTACTACGAGTACTTTCATGACTATTCCCTCTTTTCTTTACTGAAATTCCTAAATATCACTAAAAGATTGTATTTTTAGTTTACACTATTTTCAACCTCTGTATAATGAATTATAAGGAATTTTAACATATAAGGAGAGAAAAATGCATTTATTTTTTGTGCGTCACGGGCAAACGGAATATAATTTAAAAAATATCGTCCAGGGAGCAACTTGTGATTCGCCATTGACACAAACTGGAATTCAACAAGCGAAAAATGCGGGAGAAAAATTAAAAGATATCCAATTTCATACTGCTTATGTCAGCCCACTAGGAAGAGCAAAAGAAACATTAAAATGGATTGAAAAGGAAAACCAAGCGGGAATTTCTCAGATTATTCCTGATGATCGTTTAAGAGAAATTCACTTTGGAAAATATGATGGTCAACCGATCCAACGTCTACAAGACGATGAAATTTTATCTCTATACCGTAATTATCCAGACCACTTTGACAAAACTTTGACGGGTGGAGAAGATTATTATGACTTAGAAAATCGAGGCAAAGATTTCATTTACGAAATTACAAAAAAAGAGCCGGAAGACGCAAACATTCTCATCGTTTCTCATGCCGTCTTTTTAACTACCTTATTAAAGCGTTTAATGCATTGCCCAATGCCAGAAATTCGTAAGGAAGGATTATTAGGAAATGCCAGTATTTCCGTTTTAGAATGGGATCCAGTCCATGAACGTTGCACATTATTAGCCTATAACGAATAAAAAGCTTAGTCTGTACAGACTAAGCTTTTTTGGGCAAAAAAAAACACTTTATAGATACGATGAAAGCCACTTCCACCTAGATTGTTCTAGGTGGAAAGGCAAGAGCTAGACTTGGATTTCTCCATCATCATAACACTCATCGAATCATCAATAAAGTGATGCTTTTCTATAGAAATTAAACAAGTTCTAAAATAACCATTTGTGAAGCGTCTCCACGACGAGGTTCTGTTTTGATGATACGAGTGTATCCACCGTTACGACCTTCATATTTAGGAGCTACTTCGTTAAATAATTTTTGTAGAGATGTTGTTTCAACAACTTTTTCTCCATCAAGTTTTGTTTCTACTACACCGCAACGTAAGAAAGCAGCTGCTTGACGACGTGCGTGTAAGTCTCCACGTTTACCTAAAGTAATCATTTTTTCTACAGTACGACGAACTTCTTTCGCGCGAGCTTCTGTTGTTTCGATACGACCGTTCATGATCACTGCTGTTGTTAAATCACGTAATAACGCTTTACGTTGAGCGCTTGTACGACCTAATTTACGATAACTCACTATAATTCCCTCCTTATTATGTTACTTAACTATCTTGACGTAAATGTAAATCAAGATCTGCTAATTTTTGTTTTACTTCTTCCAATGATTTACGACCTAAGTTACGTACTTTAATCATTTCTGGTTCAGATTTATCTGTTAATTCTTGAACTGTATTGATTCCTGCACGTTTTAAGCAGTTGTAAGAACGAACAGATAGTTCTAATTCTTCAATTGCCATTTCTAATACTTTTTCAATCTTAGTTTCTTCTTTTTCTACCATGATTTCAGCGTTTTGTGCTTCATCTGTTAGATTTACGAAGATAGAAAGATGTTCAGTCATAATTTTGGCAGCTAAACTCAATGCTTCTTGTGGCATAATAGATCCATCTGTCCAAATTTCCATTGTTAATTTATCGTAATCATTACGATGACCTACACGAGTATTTTCTACTTGGTAGTTAACATGTTTAATTGGTGTAAAAATAGAATCTACTGGTAAGACCCCAATTGGCATATCTTCTGTTTTATTTTCATCCGCTTGTACATAACCGCGACCTGGTTTTACTGTTAATGTAGCGTGGAAGTTACCACCTTCTGCAACTTCACAGATGTACATGTCTTTATTTAAGACTTCTACATCGCTATCAGCAATAATATCCCCAGCAGTTACGATGGCTGGACCAGTAATATCAATCTCAAGGGTTTTTTCTTCTTTAGCAAACAATTTAACAGCTAACCCTTTGATGTTTAAGATGATTTGAGTTACATCTTCACGTACTCCTGGAATTGTTGAAAATTCATGTAATACGCCATCAATTTTTAAACTATTAATTGCAGCCCCTGGTAAAGAAGATAATAAAATACGACGTAAAGAATTACCTAAAGTAGTACCATAACCTCTTTCTAAAGGTTCGATAACAAACTTGCCATAATCTCTATCTTCATCAATTTTTGTGATTCTTGGTTTTTCAAATTCAATCATTCTTATCGATACCCCTTTCAAAACGTTCCTTGTTCAATATTAAACACGACGACGTTTTGGAGGACGGCATCCATTGTGAGGAACTGGAGTTACGTCACGAATTGATGTAACATCTAAACCTGTTGCTTGTAATGAACGAATTGCAGCTTCACGACCTGAACCAGGACCTTTCACTGTTACTTCAACAGATTTCATACCATGTTCCATTGCAGCTTTAGTTGCTGCTTCTGCAGCCATTTGCGCAGCAAATGGAGTTGATTTTTTACTTCCTTTAAAGCCTAGAGCACCTGCTGATGACCAAGCCACTGCATTTCCGTGTACATCTGTGATCATAACAATAGTATTGTTAAATGTAGAATGAATATGAGCTACGCCAGATTCAATATTTTTTTTCACACGACGTTTACGATTCACTTTTTTTGCCATGTAATGCAAACCTCCTTCTTTTTTTACCTAAAATTATTTAGTACGTTTCGCACCTTTACGAGTACGAGCATTGTTTTTCGTATTTTGACCACGAACTGGTAAACCACGACGGTGACGCATACCACGGTATGAACCAATTTCCATTAAACGTTTAATGTTTAAGTTCACTTCACGGCGAAGATCACCTTCCACTTTTAATTTGTCAACTTCTGCACGGATAGCGTCTGTTTGTTCGTTTGTTAAATCGCGAACACGCACATCCTCAGAAACACCTGCAGCTTTTAAGATTGCTTTAGATGTTGTGTTACCAATCCCATAAATGTATGTTAATGATACAACTACACGTTTATCACGTGGAATATCTACTCCTGCAATACGAGCCATTAATTACACCTCCAATTATCCTTGACGTTGTTTATGTTTTGGGTTTTCACAAATAACCATAACGCGTCCTTTACGACGAATTACTTTACATTTTTCGCAAATAGGTTTTACTGATGGTCTTACTTTCATGATAATACCTCCTTGAATTTTCCTCGGAGTTACAATTATTTAAAGCGATAAGTAATGCGACCGCGGGTTAAATCATATGGTGATAATTCAACAGTAACCTTATCTCCAGGTAAAATACGAATGTAGTGCATACGAATTTTGCCTGAAACCGTTGCTAGAACTTCGTGTCCATTTTCTAATTCAACCTTAAACATTGCATTCGGCAAAGTTTCACGGACAACTCCTTCGATTTCAATCACACTCTCCTTCGCCACGTTAGTACCTCCTTATATTGACATTGACCTTGACCATAAAGAGCAAATTACTCTATTCAGAACAATATGCCACTCCTTTAATTATAAAAGGATGCCCGCCGAGACGGTTCATGGGTTCAATGTTTAGTAATCTAAACATTAGACTCCGCTATTTTAGCATAATTTTCTGAAAATGGCAAGATATTATCTGATTTTAACGAGCTGAGGTTTCAATGATTGTTTTTACATCGGCAAAGACGTCATCGATATCACGATCTCCATCTACATTATGTAGAACTCCTTCTTTAGCGTAGAACTCTAAAATTGGTTTACTACTTTCAATGTTAACCGCTAAACGATTTTTCACAGTTTCTGGTTTATCGTCTTCACGTTGATAAAACTCATGTCCACCACAGCGATCACAAGTGCCTTCTACTTTTGGACGATTGTATAATTTATGGTAAGTTGCGCCACATTCTTTACAAATGAAACGACCACTTAAACGATCTACAATCACAGATGGATCCACTTCAATATTAATCACAGCATCAATTTTTTTGTTTAATTCTGCCATGATTTGGTTTAAAGCTTCTGCTTGTGCCATTGTACGTGGGAAACCATCTAATAAGAAACCACGATCACAATCTGCTTTTGCTAAACGTTCTTTAACAATTCCTGTTGTCACTTCATCCGGTACTAATTGACCTTCATCCATGTAACGTTTTGCTTCTAATCCTAATTCTGTACCTTCTGCAATCGCAGCACGGAACATATCCCCAGTAGAAATGTGTGGGATATGATAAGTATCAATAATTTTTTCAGCTTGAGTTCCTTTACCAGCTCCTGGTAGACCCATTAAAATTAAATTCATCTTTATTTTCTCCCCCTAAGTATGCGAATAGTGCTGAAGCTTTCCTCTTACTAGTCAGCCCCAACACTTCACACTACTTATTGATAAAACCGATGTATTGACGTTTTAATAACAAACCTTCTAATTGTTTAACAAATTCTAAGGCTACACCGATCATAATTAATAGACTTGTTCCTCCTAAGCCAATTGAACTTGGTAAATTCCAAACTGCTTGAGCGATAATTGGTAATACCGCAACTGCAGCTAAGAAAATAGATCCAACTGTACTTAAGCGAATAATTAAATGAGAAATATATTCCTCTGTTCCTCGACCTGGACGAACACGTGGAATATAGCTTCCTTGTTTTTGTAAGTTTTCCGCTAATTTTTCTGGATTTACTTGTACTAATGCATAAAAGAACGTAAACGCTACAATTAAGATTAAGTATAAAGTACATCCTGGCAAGGTTTGATAATTACAAATCGTCATAATTGTATCATACCAAGCTGAGCCCCCCCATTTATGTTGGAACAATTGTAAAATTGCACTTGGAGTTGCTAATAGGGAACTTGCAAAAATAACTGGAATTACCCCTGCAGCATTTACTTTTAATGGCAAATAACTACTAGATGGTGCTCCAGATACACGTTTTGTATATTGAATTGGAATTTGACGTTCTGCTTGTTGGAAGAATGTAACGATTCCGACAACAATTAACGTACAAACTAATAATAAGCCAATAAATAAGAATGATTTACCCCATTGTGCTTTTGGTATATTTACGAAATATTCATGATATAACTGTTTTAAGCCTGAAGGGATTTTTGAAACGATACCAGCGAAGATGATCATGGAAACTCCATTCCCAATTCCGCGTTCTGTAATCAATTCACCCATCCAAGTTAATAACATTACACCTGCCGTTAAAATAATACCAATAACGATAAAGGTTAACATTCCTGGATCTTTAACTAATCCGTATTGACTATACATGTGGAAGCCGGCAGTAATTCCGACAGATTGAATGAAAGCCAAAACTAATGTTAAATATCTAGTGGCTTGCGTCAACTTTCTACGGCCTACTTCTCCTTGTTTTCCCCACTCTACAAATTTAGGAACGATATCCATTTGTAGGAGCTGAATAACAATGGAAGCAGTGATGTACGGAGACACCCCCATTGCGAACAATGAAAAGTTCTGCATCGCACTACCACTGACCATGTTAAAAATATTAAAGAACGTATTATCTGCTAAACTATGAAGCGCGCTAGCATTTACGCCTGGAACGGTGATATACGAACCGATTCTAAAAACAAAGAGTATAAAAAATGTAAAAAAGATTCGTTGACGAATTTCTTTAACTTTAAAAGCATTTTTTAATACTTTTAGCATTAGATCACCTCGATTGATCCACCTGCAGCTGTAATTGCTTCTTCAGCAGATTTAGAGAATTTCGCTGCTTTTACGTTTAATTTTTTAGTTAATTCACCATTACCTAAAACTTTAACGCCTGATTTTTCGTTTTTGATGATGCCAGCTTCTAATAAAGTAGCTGGAGTAATTTCAGCACCATCTTCGAAACGATTGTTTAATACTTCAATATTAACGATTGCGTATTCTTTACGGTTGATGTTGTTGAAACCGCGTTTTGGTAAACGACGGAATAATGGGTTTTGTCCCCCTTCAAATCCTAAACGTACGCCACCACCTGAACGAGCTTTTTGACCTTTTTGACCACGTCCAGCAGTTTTACCGTTACCAGATGAAGTACCGCGTCCTACACGGTTGCGAACTTTTCTTGAACCTTCAGCAGAATGTAACTCATGTAATTTCATCACAAAGGCACCTCCTTATTATTAAATCAATTCATTGGTTATTAAGCTTCTTTAACGTCCACTAAGTGAGAAACAGCATTTACCATTCCACGAATTGCTTCGTTGTCAGGTTTTACTACTGTACTGTTCACTTTTGTTAAACCTAAAGCTTCTACAACTTTACGTTGTTTTTGAGGACGTCCGATTACACTACGTTTTAAAGTAATTTCTAATTGAGCCATTACTTAGTCCTCCTTCTTATAATTCTTCTACAGATTTACCGCGTAAAGCAGCAACTTCTTCTGCACGTTTTAATTGTTTTAAACCTTCTACAGTCGCACGTACCATGTTGATTGGTGTGTTTGAACCTAAAGATTTACTTGTAATATCAGAAACACCTGCTAATTCTAATACGGCACGAACTGGACCACCAGCTGCTACCCCAGAACCTTCTACTGCAGGTTTCATTAAGATTTGTCCACCGCCAAAGCGTCCGATAACTTCGTGAGGAATTGTAGAACCTACCATTGGTACTTCGATTAAGTTTTTCTTCGCAGATTCAATGGCTTTACGGATTGCTTCTGGTACTTCTTGAGCTTTACCTGTACCAAAACCTACGTGTCCATTCTTATCGCCCACTACTACTAAAGCAGCGAAACGTAAACGACGTCCACCTTTAACAACTTTAGTAACGCGGTTAATCGCTACAACGCGGTCTTCTAATTCCAAGTTCTTTGGATCAATATAAGTCATGAATGGTATTCCTCCTTCTTTTAAAATTCTAGTCCGTTTTCGCGTGCTGCATTTGCTAAAGCTTCAACACGTCCATGGTATAAGTATCCACCACGGTCGAAAACAACTTCTTTAATTCCTTTATCGGCTGCACGTTTTGCCACTAAAGCACCAACAGCTGCTGCTGCTTCAGTTTTTGTTCCACCTGAAATTTCTTTATCTAAGGTAGAGGCACTTGCTAGCGTTACACCCGCTACGTCATCAATTACTTGAGCGTAGATGTTTTTATTTGAACGATACACGTTAAGACGTGGGCACTCTGCAGTACCAGAGATTTTTGAACGTACACGTTTATGACGTTTTAAGCGTACTTTATTTTTATCTGGTTTTGTAATCACAATTGTCACCTCTTTAATAATTTATGTTATATGCTAAACGTTTGCCAGTCATGAGCCACCATAGCAATAAGAGCCATTGATGAAAGATCAATGCGCCATTATTGCCTGTGCCTATGTTGATAAATCGTTTATTATTTACCAGTTTTACCTTCTTTACGACGTACATATTCGCCAGTGTAACGAATACCTTTGCCTTTGTAAGGTTCTGGTGGACGAACGCCACGGATTTCAGCAGCAATTTGTCCTACAACTTCTTTGTTGCTACCTTTAACGATGATTTGAGTATTTGAAGGAACTTCAAATTCTACACCAGCTGGTGCTTCCATCTCAACTGGATGAGAGTAACCAACGTTTAAGACTAATTTTTTACCTTGTAATTGTGCACGATAACCGACACCGATTAAGTCTAAAGATTTTTGGAAACCTTCGCTAACACCGATTACCATGTTGTTTAAATTAGCACGCATTGTTCCGTGCATTGTTTTGCTTTCTTTTGTATCATCAGGACGAGTTAATGTAACTTCATTACCTTCGATATTGATTTGAATTTGTGGAGCAAAAGGACGAGTTAATTCGCCTTTAGGTCCTTTAACTGTAACATCGTTACCATTACGAGTAATTTCAACTCCAGCTGGTAAGATGATCACTTTGTTACCAATACGGCTCACTATGGGCACCTCCTTGCGTTTTAATTATATATTACCAAACGTAAGCGATAACTTCGCCACCGATATTGCGTTCGCGAGCTTCTTTATCAGTCATTACACCTTCAGATGTTGATAAAATTGCAATACCTAATCCATTTAATACTTTTGGTACTTCGTTTGCTTTTACGTATGCACGTAAACCTGGTTTAGAAATACGTTTTAAGTTTGTAATTACACGTTCTTCGTTTTTGCCGTAGCTTAAGAATACGCGGATAACACCTTGTTTGTCATCTTCAATGTATTCAACGTCACGGATGAAACCTTCACGTTTTAAGATTTCAGCGATTTCACGTTTCATTTTTGATGCAGGCACTTCTAAACTTTCATGTTTAACCATGTTCGCATTACGAATGCGTGTTAAGAAATCTGCGATTGGATCTGTCATAGTCATTAGTGTGTAACCTCCTTCTCAGTAATATTTTATATGTTCTACCAGCTTGCTTTCTTCACGCCGGGAATTTGTCCTTTGTAGGCAAGTTCACGGAAGCAAATACGGCATAAGTGGAATTTACGATACACTGAGTGTGGACGACCACAACGTTCGCAACGTGTATATTCTTGAGTTGAGAATTTTGCTGGACGTTTGTTCTTAGCAATCATTGATTTTTTAGCCATATCATTCGCCTCCTTTAATTATTTTTGGAATGGCATTCCAAGTTGAGTTAATAACTCACGAGCTTCTTCGTCAGTATTCGCTGTTGTTACGATAACGATGTCCATACCACGAACTTTATCTACCAAATCGTAATCGATTTCTGGGAAGATTAATTGTTCTTTAACACCTAAAGTGTAGTTACCACGGCCATCGAAAGCTTTCTTGCTTACACCATGGAAGTCACGTACACGTGGTAAAGAAACAGTTACTAATTTATCTAAAAATTCGTACATACGTTCACCACGTAAAGTAACTTTCGCACCGATTGGCATACCTTCACGTAAACGGAAACCAGCGATTGATTTTTTCGCTTTTGTTACCAATGGTTTTTGTCCTGTAATTAAAGCTAACTCTTCTACAGCTTTATCTAAATTTTTAGAGTTAGAAACAGCATCACCAACACCCATGTTGATTACGATTTTTTCAACTTTTGGTGTTTGCATTACTGAAGTGTAGTTAAATTTTTCCACCATAGCTGGTGTTACTTCGTTTAAGTATTTTTCTTTTAAGCGGTTCATGCAACGCAAACCTCCTTCCTTAACTATTATTTATCTAAAATTTCGCCTGATTTTTTAGCGTAACGAACTTTTTTACCGTTTTCTACTTTATAACCAACGCGTGTTGCTTCACCTGTTGATGGGTCAATTAGCATAACGTTAGAAACATGAAGTGGAGCTTCTGTTTCAACAATCCCACCTTGAGGAGCGGCTGCACTTGGTTTTGAATGTTTTTTAACGATGTTAATTCCTTCTACGATCACTTTGTTTTGTTTTGGTAAAGCTGTTTTAACAACGCCTTCTTTACCTTTGTCTTTACCAGTGATTACTTTAACTTTATCGCCTTTTTTTACGAACATTTCGTTGCACCTCCTTGTGTTTTGAATGGGATATTATAATACTTCTGGTGCTAGTGAAACGATCTTCATGAAGTTGTTATCACGAAGTTCACGAGCAACAGGTCCAAAGATACGTGTTCCACGAGGACTCTTGTCATCACGGATGATTACACATGCATTTTCGTCAAATTTAATATATGAACCGTCTGGACGACGTGCACCTGATTTTGTACGAACGATAACGGCTTTGACAACATCACCTTTTTTAACAACTCCACCTGGTGTTGCTTGTTTAACTGTAGCAACGATGATGTCTCCGATGTTTGCAGTTTTACGGTTAGATCCGCCTAACACTTTAATTGTTAAAACTTCACGAGCACCTGAGTTATCGGCAACTTTTAATCGACTTTCTTGTTGGATCAACTTAGTATCCTCCTTTCAGACCTTAATGTTCCAATTGTTGAGCGAGCGTAATCATTAAATGATTACTGCTTCTTCAACAATTTCTACTAAACGGAAACGTTTTGTAGCAGATAGTGGACGAGTTTCCATGATTTTCACGATATCGCCAACTTTTGCTGTATTGTTTTCGTCATGAGCTGTATATTTTTTAGAATATTTTACGCGTTTACCATAAATAGGATGTGTTTTACGTGTAGCTACTTCAACAACGATTGTTTTATCGTTTTTGTCAGAAACCACGCGACCTTGGTAAACCTTACGTTGATTACGTTCTTCAGTCATTCTTTAATGGCCTCCTTCCACGATTACTTAGCTTGTTGTTCTTGTTCACGTAAAACAGTCTTGATACGGGCGATTGATTTACGCACTTCTTTAATACGTGCAGTGTTTTCTAATTGACCTGTAGCAAGTTGGAAACGTAAGTTGAATAATTCTTGTTTAAATTCTTTTTCCTTAGCAATCATGTCTGCAGGAGTTAATTCACGAATTTCATTAACCTTCATTAGATTCACCACCCATTTCTTCACGTTTTACGATTTTAGTTTTTACTGGCAATTTGTGTGATGCTAATCGTAAAGCTTCACGTGCCACTTCTTCAGATACACCGGCAATTTCAAACATGATTTTACCGCGTTTAACTGGTGCTACCCAGCCTTCTGGAGCCCCTTTACCAGAACCCATACGAACTCCGATAGCTTTAGCTGTATATGATTTATGAGGGAAGATCTTAATCCATACTTTCCCACCACGTTTCATGTAACGAGTCATAGCGATACGAGCTGCTTCGATTTGACGGTTTGTAATCCAATGAGATTCCATTGCTTTCAAACCAAATTCACCAAATGCTATTTCTTTACCACCTTTAGCTTCTCCGCGCATTTTACCACGGAATTCGCGACGGTGTTTTACACGTTTAGGTACTAACATTGATTATTTTCCTCCTTTCTCAGTGTTTTTTTTCGTTGGAAGGATTTCACCACGGTAAATCCACACTTTAACTCCTAATTTACCATATGTTGTATCAGCTTCCACCCAAGCGTAATCGATATCTGCACGTAATGTTTGTAGAGGTACAGTACCGTCTGAGTAATGTTCAGCACGAGCAATATCTGCTCCGTTTAAACGACCAGAAACTTGAGTTTTAATTCCTTGAGCGCCAGCACGCATTGCGCGTTGTAACGCTTGTTTTTCAGCACGACGGAAAGCTACACGGTTTTCTAATTGACGTGCAATACTTTCTCCTACTAATTTAGCGTCTAAATCAGGTTTTTTGATTTCGACAATATTAATATGAACTGCTTTACCAGTTAATTTGTTTAATTGTGTACGTAATTTTTCTACTTCAGATCCGCCTTTACCGATTACCATACCTGGTTTAGCTGTATGGATTGAAACAGTAACACGGTTAGCTGAACGTTCGATTTCGATTTGTGAAACCGCAGCGTCTTTTAATTTGTCTGCGATGAATTTACGGATACGTAAATCTTCGTGTAAGAATTCAGCGTATTCTTTTTCAGCGTACCATTTAGCATCCCAATCACGGATGATGCCTACGCGCAGACCATTAGGATTTACTTTTTGACCCACAGTATTCCCTCCTTAAATTATTTTTCAGTTACTACAACTGTAATATGACTTGTACGTTTGTTGATTGCTGAAGCTGAACCTTTCGCACGTGGACGGTAACGTTTCATAGTTGGTCCTTCGTTAACGAAAGCTTCTGTTACTACTAAGTTTTCAACATCTAAATCATAATTATTTTCTGCGTTCGCTACTGCTGACATTAAAACTTTTTCGATAATTCCAGCAGCTTTGTTTGGAGTATATTTCAAGATTGAAATTGCTTCTCCAACTTTTTTACCTCTGATTAAGTCAATAACTAGACGTGCTTTGCGAGGTGATACACGAACTGTTTTAGCAGTTGCTTTTGCACTTGTAATTTGTTCCATTTACAATGTCCTCCTCTCAAAAATTAACGTTTAGTTTTCTTATCGTCAGCGTCATGTCCACGATAAGTACGTGTTGGAGCAAATTCTCCTAATTTATGTCCTACCATATCTTCTTGGATGTATACAGGAACGTGTTTACGACCATCATAAACAGCGATTGTATAACCGATGAAGCTTGGGAAAATAGTTGAACGACGAGACCAAGTTTTAATTACTTGTTTCTTTTCTAGATCCTTTTGTGCTTCCACTTTTTTCATTAAGTGTTCATCGACGAAAGGTCCTTTTTTCAGACTACGGCTCATAATGACCCTCCTTTAATTTTTATCCGTTAAGCAGCCTGCAAATAATTATTTACTGTTACGACGACGTACAATAAATTTATTTGATTTTGCTTTTTTGTTACGAGTTTTGTAACCAATAGCTGGTTGTCCCCAAGGACTAACTGGAGCTGGACGTCCGATTGGTGCACGACCTTCACCACCACCGTGTGGGTGATCGTTAGGGTTCATTACGCTACCGCGAACTGTTGGACGTTTACCTTTCCAACGGTTACGACCCGCTTTACCGATATTAATTAATTCATGTTGTTCATTACCAACAGCACCGATTGTTGCACGGCATGTTGCTAAAATCATACGAACTTCGCCTGAGTTTAAGCGAACTAATACGTATTTACCTTCTTTACCTAATACTTGAGCGCTTGTACCAGCTGAACGGATTAATTGTCCACCTTTACCTGGTTTCATTTCGATATTGTGGATAACTGTACCTACTGGAATGTTTGCTAATGGTAAAGCATTACCTACTTTGATATCTGCATCTGGACCAGATTGAACTTTCATTCCTACTTCTAATCCTTTAGGTGCTAAGATGTAAGCTTTCACACCATCTTCGTAATGAAGTAATGCGATGTTTGCTGAACGGTTTGGATCGTATTCGATTGTTTTAACCGTTGCTACTACGTTATCTTTGTTACGTTTGAAGTCGATAACGCGGTATTGACGTTTGTGACCGCCGCCTTGATGACGAACAGTAATGCGACCGTTGTTGTTACGGCCCGCTTTGCTATGTAAAGGTTGTAATAATGTCTTTTCAGGTTTTGATGTTGTAATTTCAGCAAAATCTGAACCAGTCATATTACGACGACCATTTGAAGTTGGTTTGTACTTTTTAATAGCCACGTAAATTCCCTCCTATTAATAATTATTATTCAGCATCAAAGATTTGAATATCTTTTGAATCTGCTGTTAAAGTAACGATCGCTTTGCGACGTTTGTTTGTATATCCTGCATAGCGTCCCATGCGTTTCATTTTTGGTTTAACATTCATAATGTTAACTTTAGCAACTTTTACACCAAAAGCAGCTTCTACTGCTTGTTTTACTAATGTTTTGTTCGCACGAACATCTACATCAAAAGTGTATTTTTTGTTGTCCATAGCTTGGAAAGAAGCTTCTGTGATTACTGGGCGTTTAATTACATCTAGTAATTCCATTATGCAAGCACCTCCTCAACTTTATTTAGAGCAGCTTGAGTCATTAACATTTTATCTGCTGATACAACGTCTAATACGCTTACGTTGTCTGCGAATACAACAGATACATTTGGTAAGTTACGAGCAGATAACATTGCTGTTTCATTTTCGTTTTCTACCACTAATAATGTTTTAGTTGTAACATCTAAGTTTGCTAAAACTTGTTTGAATTCTTTAGTTTTTGGTGTTTCGAAGTTTAATGCATCAACGATTACCATTTTGTTTTCAGCTACTTTTTCTGATAATACAGATTTAATCGCTAAGCGACGAACTTTTTTAGGAAGTTTGTAGCTGTATGAACGAGGTGTTGGTCCGAATACAACACCACCTCCACGCCATTGTGGTGAGCGGATTGATCCTTGACGAGCACGACCTGTTCCTTTTTGGCGCCATGGTTTACGGCCACCACCGCTTACTGCACTACGGTTACGTACAGCGTGTGTACCTTGACGTAATGAAGCACGTTGCATAATGATTGCATCATATACAGCGTTTTCGTTTGGTTCAATTCCAAAGATAGCGTCGTTTAAAGTAACTTCACCATTTTGAGTTCCATCTTGTTTAAATAATGCTACTGTTGGCATTCTATTTCCTCCTTCCTTCTAACTATTTAGCAGCCTTTACAGCTGATTTGATTTGAATTAATGATTTTTTAGCTCCTGGTACATTACCTTTAACTAAAATTACGTTGCGTTCTACATCCACTTTAGCAATTTCTAAGTTTTGGATTGTAACACGGTTACCACCCATACGACCTGCTAAGTGTTTGTTTTTGAATACGCGGTTTGGTGCAACTGGCCCCATTGAACCAGGACGACGGTGATAACGAGAACCGTGTGACATAGGTCCACGAGATTGTCCGTGACGTTTGATTACACCTTGGAAACCTTTCCCTTTTGTTGTACCCGTAACATCAACGATGTCACCAGCTTGGAAAATATCCACTTTTACTTCTGATCCTACTTCTACGTCTCCAAGCTCTGCATCTCTGATTTCTCGAATGAAGCGCTTAGGAGCCGTGTTAGCTTTTGCTACATGACCTTTCGCAGGTTTGTTCGCTAAAACTTCACGCATATCTTGGTAACCTAATTGAACTGCGTCGTAACCATCATTTTCCATTGTTTTCACTTGTAAAACTACGTTTGGAGTAGCTTCGATTACAGTTACAGGGATTAATTCACCAGATTCAGTGAAGATTTGTGTCATTCCTACTTTTTTCCCTAAGATTCCTTTAGTCATGAGTACACCTCCAAATTTAATAATTATAATTTAATTTCAATATTAACACCGCTAGGTAGATCTAATTTCATTAAAGCATCTACTGTTTTTGGTGTTGGATTTACGATATCGATTAAACGTTTATGCGTTAACATTTCGAATTGTTCGCGAGAATCTTTATATTTGTGAGTCGCACGAATAATTGTATATAAAGAACGTTCTGTTGGTAAAGGAATTGGTCCTTTAACATCTGCTCCTGTTCTTTCTGCTGTTTCTACGATTTTTGTTGCCGCTTGATCTAAAATGCGGTGTTCATACGCTTTTAAACGAATACGAATTTTTTGTTTTGCCATTTGTTTCCCTCCTTCGCCTATTTTCACAACTAGACTAGCTCCACGAAAATTTCCGACACCCTTCACGTGGCAAAGCGTCCGGGCGTGTCGCAACCTCTCGCATCCTCGCCGAAGAATGTGGCCCTTTCGCCGCTATTCTCCAGTGTTCTCTCTTTCAAGTAACACCTTTTACATTGTACTAAATCTTCAATATTTTTGCAACACTTTTTGTAAGTTTACAAAATCTTTTTCCAAAAGTAAAGAGACTAAGGAAAATTCCTTAGTCTCTTTCGTTTATTCTTCGATTTTTTCTTTTGAAGTAGAATAAGTAATAAAGAAATATACTCCATATAATAGAAGAAAGACGATTAAAATTTTAAAGAAATAAGAATAAATTCCGATTCCACGACCAAATAAAATAGAAATAAAATTCAATAGTGGTAATACATATAGTGATTGATACACTGCTAGTACGGCAGGTACAAGGAAGTAGATCATAATCGTGACAAAAAGAGTGTGTCGTCTTTGTTTTTCTGAACTGCCAATTTGTTTTAAAACTTGATAATCTTTTTTCACTTGATCATTTCGCATTAATTGTTGAATGGACAAAATGACTAAGCCACAAATCAATAACACCAATCCAATAAAGATTCCAATATAAGCTGCAGTCAAGCCAAAAGTATACGTCTCGTTAATTACCCATTGACGACTGATACATTCGAACAATTCATCATCTGGATCATAATGATTTCCGATGAGATCGAAAACCTTTGAAATCATTGCATCTTGCTTTTCTATCGTCGGAAAATTGAAATTAAAATAAGAAATCGTCGCCTTTTTATTTTTTAGATATTGATCAGGAACGACTAGATAGAGTACCTCTCCACCACTCATTCTTCCACAATTATATAAAGGTTCACAGTGATAACGTAAGTCTTTATTGTGCAGTTCTTTTTTATCTAACGTGATGACCGCATTTTTCTTCATTAATTTTCCAATTTCTTCTTGCATTCCTACCATTAAATATTCATCAGAACTTAACTTCGTTTCTTTTTCTCCTCTTGATTTTTGATAGCTATGATAAGAACTCAATGGAATCAAGGATACTTTTTTTAATCCGTAAGTAGAATTAATACCATGGAAAGAGTAAATTTTTTCTAATAATTCCTTTTTCGATGGATTTTCATCGATAAAATTCGTAAATTTAGGTCCTTCATTTTCATAAATACGAATATAATTATAGCTAGAAGTATATTGATCCAGTTTTAATTTAGGAGAAAAAACATATTTTTCTGTGCCATTGTTGGCGTAATCAACCATAGTAATATCATACTGACTACATAATTTTGTTCCCTCTGTAAAGCTCTTTGTCAAACTAATTCCACCAATTAACATAGAAATAGAAACAAATAGTAAAATGCAAGTAAAACTCATTGAAATAAAAGTTTCGCTAAACGATTGATCTAATTTTTCAATAAAATATGGATTCAATCCACGATAATAGAAGCGAGATAAACGTTTGATGATTACAGAGAATAAATGAGAAAATCCATAAAAGAAAAGAAAAATCCCAATTATTCCTAATACAATGGATCCAGTTAATTTACTTATAGAAAAAATAGGACCTGGTAATTGGCAAGCAAGATAATCCGCAAAAGAAAAAGAAGCAATTCCTAATAAACCAATAGAACCATAGATCCAAGGAGATAATCTCTTTTTCACTTTTACCTTCTGGTCTTTTTTCATCCAAGCAATCACACTATCTTTTTTGATTTCATATAGATTCGCTAAATATAAAAGGAAAATCATAAAGAAGAGAAGAATTCCGGTTAGAAAAGCACTATTTTTAGAAAAAATAAAATGGAAATGAATGGGAACAGCCGAGTTTTCAAACAATCGATTAGTAAAAAGTAATAAAAGATAAGAACTGACTCCTCCAATTAAAATTCCTAGGCCAAAAGCAAACGTAGTTAATAAAAGATTTTCTAAAAATAGAATTTTCGCAATTTTTCTTTTTCCCATCCCCAAAGTAAGATAAACCGAAAATTCTTGTGCTCGTTGTCGAATCATATAGCGATTTGCATAAATTAATAAACAAGCAAAAATACCCATCAAAATACAAGAAAGAAAAAGCATAGTGATTTGGATACTTGTTACCCCTGTAAAATCACGAATAAAATAAGGTTTTAAAAGTTCTTGATAAGGAATAGCATTGAGACTATAAATTAAAACCACTCCAATAATCAAAGTGAAAAAATAAATGGAATATTGACGAAGATTCTTGCGTATATTACGCCATGCTAGTTTAAAAGACATCTTCTCCGCCTCCAATCACCGCAATCACTTCTAAGATTCGTTGGAAAAATTGTTCTCTTGTATCGTTTCCTTTTTCAATTTCACTAAAGATCTTGCCATCTTTAATAAATAAAATTCGTTGTGCAAAACTGGCAGTAAAAGCATCATGAGTAACCATTAAAATCGTTGCTTGGTTTTCTTGTTGTAATACTTCCAATTGTTCTAATAATTGATAAGCAGATTTGGAATCTAATGCTCCTGTTGGTTCATCCGCTAAAATCAAATCTGGATTTTTAACCAAAGCTCGAGCAGCAGCCACTCGTTGTTGTTGTCCTCCCGATAATTCTGCTGGATATTTCCCTAATATCTCTTGAATCCCTAATTGTTGAGCGAGTAAAGAAATACGTTTTTGAATCGTACTTGGAGATTGATTTTGAATCGTTAAAGACAATGCAATATTTTCGTAAGCTGTCAAAGTCGATAATAAGTTATATTCTTGAAAGATAAATCCTAAATGTTCTTTGCGAATTTTTTCTAATTTTCTTTCTTTACGATAATCAATTGCTTCTCCGTTTAAACATACCGTGCCACTCGTTGGACGTTCTAACGTCGCAATACAATTTAAGAGTGTACTTTTCCCTGAGCCACTAGGGCCCATAATTCCCACAAATTCTCCTTCTTCCACAGAAAACTCAATATTTTCTAGTGCTTTTGTCATTTGTGATTTATTACCATAATATTTTTCCAAATTTTGGACACGTAAGCATTCCAAAACCATCACCTTCCCTTACTTTTTTCTTTATTATAAAAAAAGAAAAAAAGAGCTACCATCGAAGTTTCAAACAAAAGATGACACTTTTGTCACTTAGAAGGTAGTTCTTTGATAGATTGGAAAATGGAGAGTTATAGTCGTTCCTTTTTCCACTTCAGAATCTGCGGTAATTTTGATGTTTAATTGTTCAGCTAATTGTTCACACAAATAAAGTCCTAAGCCTGTCGCACTTTTGGTCTGTCTTCCTTTTTCACCGGTATATCCTTTTTCAAAAATATGCGGTAAATCTTTAGCAGAAATCCCTACTCCATTATCTATAATTTGAATTTGTTGCTCTTTTTTTGTTTCTAAACAGACAAAGGTTAATGTAGGCTGTTCCTTTGATCGATACTTCCAACTATTTTGTAAGATTTGCTTGATAATAAATTGAATCCATTGTTTATCTGTACGTAAAGGAAAACTATTTTTCGGTAATTGTAAAGAAAATCCCGCTTGAATCAGTTCAAAAGCCATGTCTTGAATACTTTCTTGTAATAAAGTGACTGCGTCGTAAGTTTGGATGTGGTAATCTTTATGCACAAACGTTCCTTTGGCACAAAATAATGTCTGTTCCACAAAAAAATTCATCCGTCGCACTAAAGGATAAACATTTTCTTTTGTTAAATGCTCGTTTTCGCATAATAATTGTAAAGAAGCAAGTGGAAGTTTAATTTCATGTACCCATAATTGGATGTAGTTATAATATTCTTCTTTTTCTTTGCGCTCTTTTGCTAGCAACGTATGATAATTTTCTGTCATTTCTTCTAAGTAATCATTTGTTTTTCTAGCCGCAAAAAAGGTAGGTCGACTCGTAAGTTCCCCCATTAAATAAGGTTTGTCACATTCCTTCATTCTTCGATCCATTTCTTGATAGTATCGTTTTTGACGAAAATAATGTCTAAAAAATGAAAGACCTAGTGGAAGAGTTAAACAACACCATAAAAAGAAGATATCCCCTCGATTAGACCATAAACTATCGCTCACAAAAAAATAAAGGACAGTTCCTAAAAGATAGGACCAAAGAAAGGATTGATTGGTTTTGATATATTCTTTCCACGTCATAAAATAATATATCCTTCCCCGCGTTTCGTTTGAATGCAATCTTCAATGCCCATTTCTTTTAAATGTTTTCGCAAGCGATTCACATTTACGGTTAACGTATTATCATCGACAAAAGAACAATGCTGCCACAAATGATTCATTAATGTTTCTCTTTGGACCACTTTTCCTCTATGTTCAAGTAAAAGACTCAAAATTAAATGTTCATTCCCTGACAAAGACCACGTTCCTGAATCACAAGAAACTTCATGCCGTTCTACTTGATATTCAAAATTAGGACCTAATAATTTTCGTTCATTTTTTTGATGATTGGTTCTAGCTAGAACTGCTTGAATGCGAGCTAATAAAATTTGAGCATGAAATGGTTTTTGAATATAATCATCTGCTCCTAGCTGTAGTCCCAACAATTCATCCATTTCTTTTTGACTACTTGTTAAAATCATAATTGGCATATTGGAATTTTTACGAATTTCTTTCATCCAATAAAAACCATCAAATTTAGGTAAATTCAAATCTAAAAGTAATAAATCGCCTTCTAGTGCTAGGACCTCGGTTAGAATATTTTCAAAATCAGTTAAAACCTTCACTTGGTAGTTATAACTTTCTAACAAACTTTTGATTTCTTCTCGAATCACCACTTCGTCTTCGACTAAAATTATCGTTTCCATATCTCCCTCCTTCTTTTTGTATTATAACAAAAAAAGAGCCAGGAAAATCCTGACTCTTGAAAAATCCAATTAAGCTTCGATTTCAGTAACCATTCCGGCACCAACTGTACGTCCACCTTCACGGATAGATAATTGAGTACCTTGTTCGATAGCGATTGGGTGAATTAATTCAACTTCGATAGTAACGTTGTCACCAGGCATTACCATTTCAGTACCTTCTGGTAAGTGGATCATACCTGTAACGTCTGTTGTACGGAAGTAGAATTGTGGGCGGTAGTTATCGAAGAATGGAGTGTGACGTCCGCCTTCTTCTTTAGTTAAGATATAAACTTCCGCTTTGAATTTTGTATGAGGTGTAATTGTACCTGGTTGAGCTAATACTTGACCACGTTCAATTTCATCACGGTTGATACCACGTAATAAAGCACCAACGTTGTCACCAGCTTCAGCGTAATCTAATAATTTACGGAACATTTCTAAACCAGTAACAGTTGTTTTAGTGATATCTTCTTTGATACCAACGATTTCTACTTCGTTACCAACTTCAACGCGTCCACGTTCAACACGACCAGTAGCAACTGTACCACGTCCTGTGATTGAGAATACGTCTTCGATTGGCATCATGAATGGTTTGTCGTTATCACGTTCTGGTGTTGGGATGTAAGCATCAACTTCATCCATTAATTTTAAGATGTTAGCTTTTTGTTCTTCGTCACCGTTTAATGCTAATAAAGCAGAACCAGCAACTACAGGGATATCATCACCTGGGAAGTCATATTCAGTTAATAAGTCACGAACTTCCATTTCTACTAATTCTAATAATTCTTCGTCGTCAACTTGGTCAACTTTGTTTAAGAATACAACGATGTATGGAACACCTACTTGACGAGATAATAAGATGTGTTCACGAGTTTGTGGCATTGGGCCATCAGCAGCTGATACTACTAAGATAGCTCCGTCCATTTGAGCAGCACCAGTGATCATGTTTTTAACGTAGTCTGCGTGTCCTGGGCAGTCAACGTGTGCGTAGTGACGGTTAGCTGTTTCGTATTCTACGTGAGCTGTTGAGATTGTGATACCACGTTCACGTTCTTCAGGAGCTCCGTCGATTTGGTCATAAGCCATAGCTTCAGCTCCACCTTGTTCTGCTAATACAGAAGTGATAGCTGCTGTTAATGTAGTTTTACCATGGTCAACGTGGCCGATTGTACCAATGTTAACGTGTGGTTTAGAACGGTCAAATTTTTCTTTTGCCATTATAAATTTCCTCCGATAATGTAATTATTTTTATATGTTGAAATCACAGGGGACAAGCGAGGCTCATCCCCCGTCATTCAAGCTACTTTTTAGGTTTGAATTTCGCCCTAAGGCTCTCATTCATTTTTTGATTATAACACAGAAATACTAAAAAGAAAATAAAGGTAAATCTGTGCCTTTATAAAAATGAAAACTTAAGAATTATTTAGCTTCTCCGCCGTTTTTCTTAATGATTTCATCTTGTACAGATTTAGGAACATCTTCGTAATGATCGAATGTCATTGAGAATGTACCGCGTCCTTGTGTTGCAGAACGAAGTGTTGTTGCATATCCGAACATTTCTGCAAGTGGAACCATCGCATGAACGATTTGTTGAACTCCACGAGCTTCCATACCTTCAACGCGTCCACGACGAGCTGTAACGTGACCCATAACGTCCCCTAAGTTTTCTTCTGGAATTACAACTTCTACAGCCATAATTGGTTCTAAGATTACTGGGTTAGCTTTCTTAGCAGCTTCTTTCAAGGCTAAGCTTGCAGCTACACGGAATGCTGTTTCGTTTGAGTCGACATCGTGGTAAGAACCATCATAAAGTTTTGCTTTGATGTCTACTAATGGGTAACCAGCTAATACACCGTTTTCCATAGCGTCTTTCAATCCAGTTTCAACTGCTGGAATGTATTCACGTGGAACTACCCCACCGACGATAGCGTTTTCGAATTCGAATCCTTTACCTTCTTCGTTTGGTGTGAATTCAATCCATACGTGACCGTATTGACCTTTACCACCAGATTGACGAACGAATTTACCTTCCGCTTGAGTGCTTCCACGGAATGTTTCACGGTAAGAAACTTGAGGAGCACCAACGTTTGCTTCAACGTTGAATTCACGACGTAAACGGTCAACGATGATATCTAAGTGTAATTCACCCATACCAGCGATAACTGTTTCACCAGTTTCTTCGTTTGTTTCAGCACGGAATGTTGGATCTTCTTCTGCTAATTTTTGTAATGCAATACCCATCTTATCTTGGTCTGCTTTTGATTTAGGTTCAATCGCAACTTGGATAACTGGTTCTGGGAATTCCATTGATTCTAAGATTACTGGGTTTTTCTCATCACATAATGTGTCCCCTGTAGTTGTGTTTTTCAAACCAACTGCAGCAGCGATATCCCCAGAGTAAACTGTAGGAATTTCTTGACGAGTGTTTGCGTGCATTTGTAAGATACGACCTACACGTTCACGTTTGTCTTTTGTCGCATTTAATACGTATGATCCAGCATTTAATGTACCAGAGTACACACGGAAGAATGTTAAACGACCTACGAATGGGTCAGTCATAACTTTAAATGCTAATGATGAGAATGGTTCGTCGTCAGAAGCTGGACGTTCTACTTCTTCGTCTGTTCTTGGAACGATACCTTTGATTGCAGGGATATCTGTAGGTGCTGGTAAGTAATCAATAACCGCATCTAATAATAATTGTACCCCTTTGTTTTTGAATGCAGAACCACATAATACTGGGTAGAATTCTACATTGATTGTTGCTTTACGGATAGCAGCTTTTAATTCTTCTTCAGTGATTTCTTCACCTTCGAAGTATTTTTCCATTAAATCTTCGTCTGTTTCAGCAACAGCTTCGATTAATTTTTCGCGCCATTCATCCGCTTGTTCTTTGTATTCATCTGGAATTTCAGTTTCTTGAATTTCAGTACCTAAATCGTTTGTGTAGATTTCGGCTTTCATTTTCACTAAGTCGATGATTCCAGTGAAGTCATCTTCTGCACCAATTGGTAATTGGATTGGATGAGCGTTTGCGTTTAAACGATCATGTAATGTACGTACAGAGTATAAGAAGTCTGCACCTAATTTATCCATTTTGTTGGCGAAAACAATACGAGGAACACCATAAGTTGTTGCTTGGTTCCATACTGTTTCTGTTTGTGGTTCTACCCCAGATTGAGCATCTAAGATTGTAACCGCACCATCCAACACACGTAATGAACGTTCAACTTCGACTGTGAAGTCTACGTGTCCTGGTGTGTCAATGATGTTAACACGGTAGCCTTTCCATTGAGCTGTTGTCGCAGCAGATGTAATTGTGATACCACGTTCTTGTTCTTGTTCCATCCAGTCCATTTGTGAAGCACCTTCGTGTGTTTCACCGATTTTATGGATTTTACCAGTGTAGTATAAAATACGTTCTGTTGCTGTTGTTTTACCAGCATCGATGTGGGCCATGATTCCGATGTTACGAGTTTTTGCTAAACTAAATTCTCTTGCCATGTTCATCACCCTTGTAAGTTATTTTTTATAAAGTAGTGAAAAAGATTGCCACATAGCAATCTTTCCCTAATATTACCAACGATAATGTGCAAATGCACGGTTAGCGTCAGCCATTTTATGAGTATCTTCACGTTTTTTAACAGAAGCTCCTGTGTTATTAGCAGCATCCATAATTTCTTTCGCTAAGCGTTCTTCCATTGTGTGTTCACCACGAAGACGAGCATAACTTACGATCCAACGTAATCCTAAAGTTACACGACGTTCTGGACGAACTTCAACGGGAACTTGGTAGTTAGAACCCCCAACACGGCGAGCTTTAACTTCTAATACAGGCATAACATTTTCCATTGCTTGGTTGAAAACTTCTAATGGGTTGTTTCCTGTTTTATCTTTAATAATTTCAAAAGCATTATAAATAATGCTTGATGCAGTACCACGTTTACCATCGATCATTACACGGTTGATTAAACGAGTAACCATTTTTGAGTTGTAAATTGGATCTGGTAAAACGTCACGTTTTGCAACTGGTCCTTTACGAGGCATCCTATTTCCTCCTTCCAATCAATAATTTTTTGTTTCAGGTTCCTATTATTTAGGACGTTTTGTACCGTATTTAGAACGGCTTTGTTTACGATCAGTAACTCCAGCTGTATCTAGAGCACCACGTACGATATGGTAACGTACCCCTGGTAAGTCTTTTACACGTCCACCACGGATTAATACAACGCTGTGTTCTTGTAAGTTATGACCAATACCTGGAATATATGCTGTAACTTCGATTAAGTTAGATAAACGTACACGAGCATATTTACGTAACGCTGAGTTAGGTTTTTTAGGTGTCATTGTACCGACACGTGTACATACTCCACGTTTTTGTGGTGAGTCCACGTTAGTTTGAACTTTTTTGAAGCTGTTGTAGCCATGGTTCAAAGCTGGTGAATTTGATTTAGTTAACTTAGATTTACGAGGTTTACGTACTAATTGGTTAATTGTAGGCATTCCCGTTTTCCTCCTCTCTCCATTCATTTCTAAACACACACATCCCGGTGTGTCATTTTTTTCGAATAAAAAATAATGCAGAAACTGCATTCAAATGCTCCTGTTAATAAAGCACCTACTAAATGTTACCATTTATCATTTTTAGCGTCAACTATTTTTTATGGAATCTTGGCAAAAATTATTTCCTTCTTCTTTTCATTGGTAGAAGAGAAGATAAAAATAAAAGGGATTCTTGACAAAAAAGCAATCTTTTATTTATAATAACAAAGTAATGTCATAGTAGCTCAGCTGGATAGAGCATCCGCCTTCTAAGCGGACGGTCGGGGGTTCGAATCCCTCCTGTGACGTATCTTTTACTCGCAGTTGCGAGTTTTTTTTCTTTTACAAAAGAAAAAGGACGACATTTCCGTCGTCCTTTTTTTATTTTTTCTATTCGTTCATTAATTTGTCTGCGTCTTTAACAATTGTTTTAATTTCAGATACAGCTTTCTTTTGTTCTAAATAGCTTTTTACTTTAGAATCATCATCATCTAATTTAGCTAAAGTATCATCTAATGCATCCACTTTATCTGCAATTTTATCGATTAATTTAGCTTGTTTTTTCGCTACATCGTCAAAAGCTTTTTCTTCTTTTGCTTCTGCTTTTTCTTCTTCTTTGCCGATTTTATTTTCTTCACGGATGATTGCACGAATTTCATGTAATGCTTTTTCTTGTTCCATGAAATGTTTTACTTTGCTATCTGTATCTTCCATTTTGTCTAATACACCATCTAAAATAGAAATACGATCTGCAATTTTGTTTAATAATTTAACTTCTTTTGCTACATAATCTGTCATCATTATTTCCTCTTTTCATTAATCTCTTTACACTCTTAATATAACGCAATCTTGTTATAGAATAAAGCAAAATGCTTATCCATCTTCTCTTGTACTTACAGATAAGAAACGACCATATTCTTTAATAAATGCTAACTGAACAGAGCCACGTGATCCACTACGGTTTTTCTCAATTAACACTTCAATCAATTGATCCTCTTCTGTCGTTTCTTCCTCTTCATCAATATCGCCACTTGGCGTTCTTTCTTGATGTAAAAAAGCGACAATATCAGCATCTTGTTCAATTGCCCCTGACTCACGAATATCACTTAACATTGGACGTTTATCATTTCGTTGTTCGACTCCACGAGATAATTGAGAAAGTGCCAACACAGGAACATGTAATTCTTTGGCTAATTTTTTTAATTGACGAGAAATATAGGATACTTCTTGTTGGCGGTTTTCTTTTCCGCCCCCTTCAATTAATTGCAAATAGTCAATCACAATCAAACCTAAATCTGGATTTTCTTGCAAAACACGTTTACATTTTGCACGAATTTCTGAGATTTTAATCCCTGGCGTATCATCAATATAAATATCTGCCTTTGATAACTCCTCAAAGCACATTCCTAGTTTAATCCATTCTTCATCCGTTAATTGTCCAGAACGTAGATGATAGTTAGGAATCATTCCTTGAGCGGCAATCATACGCATGACAAGTGATTCTCCACCCATTTCTAAACTAAAAATCGCTACAGGTAAATGTTGTGTAACCGCCACATTTTGCACAATGTTTAAGGCAAAAGCCGTTTTTCCGACCCCAGGACGAGCCGCTAAAACGATTAATTCATCTTCGTGTAATCCAGTCGTCATCCGATCCAAAGCAGGATAACCTGTAGACAAGCCAGTAATCATCCCATTTTGCTTACTCATTTCTTCAATTTGCACCATAACATTGGACATAATATCGCCCACTTTACGCATTGCTTGATGATCACGGTGCTCAGAAACTTTCATAATACGACTAGAAGCTTCGTCCAAAAGATCAGTTACATTGACATTTTGTTCATAACTTTTTTGTTGGATAATCGTTGCTTCACGAATTAAAGAACGTAGAGCACTTCGTTCTTCAACGATATTTGCATAGTAATTAATATTCGCTGCAGTCGGAGTCGTATAAGACAATTCTGTTAAATAAGGGATATCTCCTACTTCTTCTAACTGATGCTTACGTTCTAACTTTTCTCCCAAAGTTACTGGGTCAATATTTTTCTTCTCATCATTTAATTCCTTCATCGCTTGGAAAATCAATTGATGAGCACGTAAATAAAAATCACTTGTATCAATATAACCAAGAGCGTCAATTAAAGATTCATTATTTAATAAAATTGCACCAAGAACCGATTTTTCCGCCTCAATATTATGCGGCAATACAGCTTCTTGTGCTTCCTTTTTTACTACCTCTTCTGCCATTATTGTTCTTTCACGTGAACGGCTAATTTCGCAGTAACACCTGGATATAATTTCACTTCAATATTTGTATAACCTAAGGCTTTAATTGGCGCAGGCATATTCATTTTACGTTTATCAATTTTAATTTGATGTTGTTCTTCTAACGCATGAACGACTTGTTTTGAAGAGATAGAACCAAAAATACGTCCATCTGCTCCTGCTTTTGTTGATAATACTACTTCAAATCCTTCAGTTTCCATTTGCGCTTTTAATTTTTCTGCTGCTGCTTTTAATTCTGCTTCTTCACGAGCATGTGCTTTTTGTTGTCCTTTTAATTCAGACATTGCAGCAGAAGTTGCTTCTTTTGCTAGTCCTTTTTTAATTAAAAAGTTTTGTCCATATCCATCCGATACGTTTTTTACTTCTCCTTTTTTTCCTTGTCCTTTAACATCTTGTAATAAAATGACTTTCATAATTGACCTCCCTAAGCTTTTTGGTAAATATCTTCTACCAAATTCTATTTTCATTTTATCATATTCAATTCTCATATTCGTATAAAAATAACCCCCAAAAAAACTTTTGGGGGTTTTCTTTAATCTGCCCAAGCAGAAGTTGCTGGTGCATTATTTGTTACATTTTGTTGATTACCATTTTGTTGGTCATTTACTGATTGATTAGTATTTTGTTGTGGAGCATTATCATAAGATACTACAGAAGCTGAGGAGGCTGAACTACTTTGGGTTGTCCCACTCATATTCGTTGGTGTTTCCCAAGTATTTCCTTGACTCTGTTCTTGACTTGAACTACTGCTTGTGTCTTGTGGCATCTCTCCACCTTCTTCAGCAGAAGCTGGTGTTGCTTCTCCATTTTCCACCATATGTCCATCTTTTTGTAAGTTTTGACGAATCGTTTCTGAATCTTCACTCAATGGAACATTTTGATTACTTGTATAGCCCTTAACGTATAATGCATCACCAATACGAACTACATCATCTGGTTGTGTCCAATCTTTTACTGGTTCATTTTGCATCATATAGCTCATCATATTACGGTAAACTAACTGAGAGTTATGCGCATATTCTGGCGCAATAGAATGGAAGTAGTTTGTATATCCAGACCAAACAGAAATACAATAATCCGTAGTATAACCAACAAAGGTTACATCTGGCACTCCTTCTTTATCACCAATGATGCGATCTTTAACTTTGTCTTCATAGTTAGAAGTTCCTGTTTTCCCAGCTTGGATAATTCCAGGAATACGAGCATACGTACCTGTTCCTTGATTGATTACACCTTTTAGCATATCGGTAATCATATAAGCAGTAGCTTCAGACATCGCGCGTTGGCCTTTACTTTCAATTTCTTGTTCTTCACCATTGGCAAAGACTACTTTATTAACGTATGTTGGTTTATAGTATGTTCCACCATTCGCAAAGGCTGTGTAGATACTTGCTAGTTTTAGAGAAGACATATCTTGTGAAATCGCACTCGCTTGGTTAATTCCACCAGCAATTTCATAATCAAATCCTGTCTTCAAGAATTTTTCTACTCGGTTTGCGCCAACTGCATCGAAAAATTCCATCGCTGGAACGTTACGTGAATCAATCAATGCTTGTTTCATCGTCATTGTTCCTTTGTAAGTTAAGTCATAGTTTGACACTTTCTTACGTGTATCTGAATAGTAATACGGTTGATCTACCACACGTTTAGCGGTTGAATAATGTAAATATTCAATGGCCGGTGCGTAATCGGTAAATGGTTTTACCGTTGAACCAACGTCACGTTTTCCATCTACTGCTAAGTTTTGTCCTTGTTGAACTTCTTTTTTCACATCGCGATCTCCTAATTGAGCAACGACACGACCATTATTAACATCCATAACTGTCGCAGCAGATTTCATTTCATCACCTTTTTCATGTGGATCATCCACTGGATAAGGTACGATCGAATTATCATTCATAATTTGATACAACTGTTTTTGTGCATCTAGGTCTAAGTTAGTATAAATGTCCATTCCGACAAGATATGGATTTTTTCCTGTTTCTTCTTCGACCTCTTTTACGGCTTGTGTCACGTAGTTATCTAACAATTTCGTTTGCTTATCTTCTTGTTTTAATGGTTTTAAGCCATCTTTGATGGATTCTTTTTCTGCTTTTTCATATTCAGCTTTTGTAATCTTATCATTTTCATACATTGCTTTTAAAACCATATTACGACGAGCCGTAGCTTCTTTTGGATGGGTATATGGATCATATAGCGTTGGTGCTTGTGGCATACCTGCTAATAAAGCGGTTTGCGCTAAGTCTAAATCATCCAATGATTTTCCATAGTACGCTTTCGATGCCGTTTGCATACCATATAATTGATTATTCATATACACCTTATTGATGTAGTAATCTAAAATTTGATCTTTTGAAACTTTTTGTTCCAATTGAATCGATAACCAAGCTTCTTGGACTTTACGTTTCAACGTTTGGTCTTGTTCTTTTGTTGAGAAGTAAGATAGCTTAATTAATTGTTGGGTTAATGTACTTCCTCCTTGCAAGGCATTTCCTCGAATATTTGAGAATAACGCTCCAGCAATACGAATTGGATCTACCCCAATGTGATTATAGAAACGACGGTCTTCAATAGAAATAATCGCTGATTTCAATTGTTGAGGAATCTCATCGGTTTCTATAGTATCTCTTTGTGAATCCCCTAAAGTTTGTACCAACTTTTTATCTTTATCATAAATTTTTGTTGCTGGTTGTGCCTCTAGTTTTGATTCATCCAATTTTGGCGCAGTCGCAATATAGTAAGAGAAAAGTCCTAATACACCCAAGACGCCAATACAAAATACCACTAGTAAAGTAACAAATATATTCCGCACAACGTGGCGTTTTTTCTTTTTACCCATAAACTCTCCTTTATGCTTCTTTGATATTAATTTGTGCTAAATAGTCGACGTAAGGAATACCACCAATGGTACATTCCCTCCCTTTTTCTTCAATGACGGAAAAAGGAATTGATTTTCGACCGTTTTTTTGGTTTTGCCAAAATTCATCTAAGATTTCAAAATCGAGTAAAAAACAACGCTTCCATTCAGAAAACCATAATAAAACAAAACAAATCCCCCCTTGTTTTGTGCAAGCACGCATGTGTTGAATTTGGTGCTCATGGAAATTTTTTAATGGGAAATTAGTCTTGTTTTTTGTCGCTTTCGCTTCAAAGTCGATATATCTTCCTTGATATACTCCATTGTAGTCGGTGGTAGAAGCTTCCGTAAAATAAGCTTCTGTAATCTTTGCCGCACTCCTTTTTGGATAATCCACTTTGACTAAGCGAATCGGAGTTGGTTTTTTATGAACTACAGCCAACTGATGTTGCAAATAATATTCATTACTTTGATTAATCATTTCCTCAAAGCGCATTCCACGTCGGCCATAGTGAATCGTTTGTTTTTTTACCGTCGATTCTCTCTTTGGCTGAGTAATTCCAGAGGGGTAACGCATAACGTTCCACTCCTTTCTTTTTATTATAACAAATTTACTCCTTAATTTTGGTCCTCTTTTCATTTTTAATCTAATTGAAAACTTTTCTTTTTCAAATTGAAAAGTGTACAATAATAATAGCATAAATGAAAGAAGGTTTTTGTATGAACTTAAAAGAAATCGCTGCCCGCAAAGCTGCTGAATTTGTGGAAGATGGCATGATTGTTGGTTTAGGAACAGGCTCAACGGCTTACTATTTTGTAGAAGCACTTGGGGAACGTATGAAAAAAGAAGGATTAAACATTGTAGGAGTAACGACTTCTCATGCGACTGCAAAACAAGCAGAGGCTTTAGGAATTCCTTTGAAATCCATCAATGAAGTCGCAAGTGTAGACTTAACCGTAGATGGTGCTGATGAAGTTGATCGTAATGGTCAAGGAATTAAAGGCGGTGGTGGTGCCTTACTTTATGAAAAAGTAGTGGCTACTTATTCAAAAACCTATGTTTGGATTATCGATGAAAGCAAAGAAAAAGAATATTTAGGAGCTTTCCCTCTACCAATTGAAGTCGTCCCTTATGGTAGTGAACGTTTATTCCAACTTTTTGTTGAAAAAGGAATGGAACCTACTTGGCGTAAAACAGAAGATGGAAAACTTTTTGTCACAGACGGTGGACATTTCATTATCGACTGTCACATGGATAAAATTCAAGATCCTATCACTCTAGCAAACGAACTAGATCATCTTACTGGAGTAGTAGAACACGGATTATTCATCAATATGGTCAATGCCATTGTAGTAGGAACAGAACGCGATGGTGCAGTAGTGGTTCAAAATACAAATAAACATAAATAAGAAAATAAAAAAGAAAGTGGGAGACCACTTCCTTTTTTTGTTGTATTTTTAGCGCATAGCTGGGAATAATAATACATCGCGGATAGATTGAGAGTTTGTTAATAACATTACTAAACGGTCAATTCCAATTCCTAAGCCTCCTGTTGGTGGCATACCATATTCCATTGCTTCTAGGTAATCTTCATCCACACCATGAGCTTCGTCATCCCCGTTTTCACGAGCTAAATCTTGAGCTTCGAAACGAGAACGTTGATCGATTGGGTCATTCAATTCGCTATAAGCATTTGCGTATTCATGACCAGCAATAAATAATTCGAAACGATCTGTAAAGCGAGGATCTTCTTCATTTTTCTTCGCTAATGGTGAAATTTCTACTGGATGACCATAAACAAAAGTTGGTTGAATTAATGTTTCTTCTACATATTTTTCAAATAAGTCATTGATAACTTGACCGTAAGACATTGTATCTTCTACTTCAATACCATGTTCTTTTCCGATAGCACGAGCTTCTTCATCTGTCATTTGTTGCCAGAAATCTACTCCTGTTGCTTCAGAAACAGCATCTACCATGTGTAAACGACGCCATGGAGTACCTAAATCAATTTCATATTCACCGTAAGGAATTACAGTTTTTCCTAATACTGTTTGTGCTGCATTTTTGAAGATTCCTTCTGTTAATTCCATTACATCTTCGTAATCTGTATATGCAGTATATACTTCCAATAAAGTAAATTCTGGATTATGAGTAGTATCAATTCCTTCGTTACGGAATACACGACCAATTTCATATACTTTTTCCATTCCACCAATGATTAAACGTTTTAAGTGTAATTCTAAAGCGATACGTAAGTAAAATTCCATATCTAACGCATTATGGTGAGTAATGAATGGACGAGCAGAAGCTCCTCCGGCTTGGTTATGTAACACTGGAGTTTCTACTTCTAAGTAACCTTGTCCGTTTAAGTAGTCACGGATAGATTTAATAATTTCACTACGCATGATGAATTTATCAAAACTTTCACGATTAGAAATTAAATCTAAATAACGTTGACGGTAACGTTGTTCTACATTCGTTAATCCATGATATTTTTCTGGTAATGGACGTAATGCTTTTGATAATACAGTTAAGTGAGTCGCTTTAACAGATAACTCTCCTGTATTTGTTTTCATTAAGTGACCTTTTACTCCTAAGAAGTCTCCTAAGTCTGCTTGTTTGAAAAGTCCATAATTTTCTTCACCGACACTATCTTGACGAACATAAATTTGTAATTGTCCTGTGCGGTCTTGTAAGTGAGCAAATCCAGCTTTCCCTTTTCCACGTTTTGTCATTACACGGCCAGCAATTTGTACTTCAATTTGAGCTTCAGCTAATTCTTCTTTTGAAGCTTCATCATATTCTTCATGTAAAGTTTTAAAATCATGACTACGTTCAAAACGACCACCAAAAGGATTGATTCCTTCTTCTTGTAAGTGAGCCATTTTTTGACGACGAACCAATAATTGGTCATTCATTTCTTCTAACGGTTTGTTTTCGCTCATTCTTTTTCCTCCATTAAAATGTTGTATTCTTTTTCAAATACCTCTCTCATATTCTAACATTTGATAGTAATGAAACCAATAGTCTTCTATTGATTTGACAGTTGTTTCGCTAAAAAGTCATCCAAAATTGCTTCCATTTCTGCTTGTGTCTCTGCTTGGTTTAATAAGACTTTTGTTTTAGAAGCACGAGGAATTCCTTTCAAATAATAAGCTGCATGTTGTCTAAATTCACGACAAGCTAGGTTTTCACCTTTTAAGGCAATTAAACGACGTAAATGCAATTTCGCAGTATCAATTTTCACTTCTAAACTTGGTTCTTCTACGATTTCCCCAGTCTCTAAATAATGACAAGTACGATAAATCATCCATGGATTTCCTAATGCTGCTCGACCAATCATTACCGCATCACAACCTGTTTCATCTAACATTCGTTTTGCATCTTCTGGAGTACGCACATCACCATTGCCCATAAATGGAATATTAATATTAGCTTTTACTTTCGCTAAAATGTCCCAATCCGCATGTCCTTCATACATTTGAGCACGAGTACGACCATGCATTGCAATTGCTGCTGCTCCAGCTGCTTCAGCTGCTTTAGCATTTTCTACAGCATAAACATGATCTTGGTCCCAACCGGTACGCATTTTTACAGTTACAGGAATATCAACCGAAGAAGCTACAGCTTCCATCATTTGATAAACTTTATCTGGATCTTGTAACCATTTTGCACCAGCTTCTGCTTTAATTACTTTATTTACTGGGCAACCCATATTGATATCAATAATATCAGCTGCTGTATTTTCTTCTACAAATTGAGCAGCTTCTACTAATGTATCTTTATCACCACCAAAAATTTGTACACTAATTGGATGCTCACGTTCATCAATATAAAGCATATCTAATGTTTTTTGGTTACGGAAATGAATTCCTTTATCACTGATCATTTCACAAACAATTAAGCCTGCTCCAGCTTCCTTTACAGTTACACGAAAGGCAGCGTTACTAATTCCAGCCATTGGCGCAACAACAACGCGATTTGGAATTTCTACATCACCAATCTTCCATTTCATTTCCATTATGCTTCATCCTCTGCTTCTTGTACTTGGGCTAATTTTTGTAATTCTTCTAACTCTGCTTTATCAAATTGATATTTTGAATTACAGAAATGACAAACCGTTTCTGCGCCTTCATCTTCATCAATCATTTCTTGTAAAGCATCGCCACCGATACGAGTTAATGCTTGAGCAAATTTTTCTTTGGAGCAATCACAAGCAAAAGCAACGGGTTCACGATCTAAAATCGTCATATTTTCTTCCCCTAAGATCGCTGCTAAAATTTCTTCTGGTGTTTTTCCTTCATCAATTAAAGTAGAAACGAAAGGTAATTTTGCCAAACGTTGTTCAATTTCTGTAATTGTTTCTTCGGTTGCACCTGGCATTACTTGAATCATAAATCCACCAGCAGCACGAACACTTTCATCAGTATCCACTAAAACAGATAAGCCAATCGCAGAAGGGATTTGTTCACTTGAAGCCATATAATTTGTAAAGTCTTCTCCTAATTCTCCTGAAACAAGTGGCACTTGGCCGACAAAAGGTTCTTTTAATCCTAAATCCTTAATGACAGTTAATGAACCTTCTGTTCCTACTGCTCCACGGACATCTAATTTTCCTTGCGCATTAGAAGGTAAACTTACATGTGGATTTTGAGCATAACCTTTTACTTCGCCTTTGGCATTGGCATCCACTAAAATGGTTCCAATGGGACCATTTCCTTGTACTTTGATCGTCATATGTTCTTGTCCTTTTTGACTTGAACCTAATAATAATCCCGCAATTAGGGTACGACCTAAAGCGGCAGTTGCTGTATTCCAAGTGTCATGCGCTAAATGTGCTTCATTTACTACTCCTGTCGCAGTTACAGCTACGGCACGAATTGTATCGTTAAAGCATAAGGCACGTACTAAATAATCTTTTGTCATAATTTTTCCCCTTTAAATTTTCTTTTTTTATTATAAACGATTTTTTCTTTAGATACACTCAAAAAAATCTCCTCAAAACTGAGGAGACTTTTTCATTATTGATCTTCTTTTTCTTCTTGTTCACGACGATCATGTTGCTCACGTTGTTGACGAGCTCTTTCGCGACGAATACGTTCTGCTTCAGAAAGCTGAACTTCTTCTTCTTTTTGTTGTGCTTCTTTTTCTGCTTCTTCTTCTTTTTCATGAGCGACTTCGTCTTGATGAACATCATGGAAAACAGGATCTTGTTGTTCTTCTTGATACAACTCTTTTTCTTCTAAATGATCTTCTGTGCGATCTTCTAAACGTTCTTCTTTTTCTTTCGCTTCTAATGCGGCTTTTGTTTCTTCATAAGATTGCGCATTTTCGCTTGGGAATTGCATCGCATGATCATCTTTTGGCATTTCTCCAGTTTCAAACAATGATTTAATGCTACGAGCATCTAATGTTTCATACTCTAATAATTTTTCAGCAATTAATTTATGTTTGTCACGGTATTCTTCAATGATTTCACGTGCTTTTTCATGAGCAGCATTTAAAATATTCGCTACTTCTTGATCAATTTCAAAAGCTGTTTGTTCAGAATATGGTTTTGCTTGGCCATAATCACGACCAACAAATGGTTGACTATTTCCTTCGTATTGAACAGGTCCTAGTTTATCACTCATACCGTATTCTGTAATCATACTACGAGCCATTTGTGTTGCTTGTTGGAAGTCGTTGCTAGCACCTGTAGATTGAACGCCAAAGACGATCTCTTCTGCAGTACGTCCTCCCAAAAGACCAACGATTTGTTGGAACATTTCTTCTTTTGTCATTAAGAAACGATCTTCTTTTGGTAACGCAACCATGTATCCTCCAGCACGTCCACGAGGAACAATGGTTACTTTGTGAACGACACGAGCATCACTTAAAACTAAACCGATAATAGTATGTCCTGCTTCATGGTAAGCTACCATTTCACGTTCTTTTTCGCTAATTACACGATTACGTTTCGCAGGTCCAGCAATTACGCGGTCTTCTGCTTCATCAATATCAGAAGCATCAATCACTGTTTTATTACGACGAGCAGCGACTAATGCCGCTTCGTTTAATACATTTTCCAACTCTGCCCCAGAGAAACCTGGAGTTTGTTGAGCGACTACTTTTAAGTCTACGTCTGGTGCTAATGGTTTATTGCGAGCATGTACTTTCAAGATAGCTTCACGACCATTTACATCTGGACGTCCTACTAAAATTTGACGGTCAAAACGACCTGGACGAAGTAATGCAGGGTCTAATACGTCAGAACGGTTAGTAGCTGCAATGACGATAACTCCTTCACTACCATTAAATCCATCCATTTCTACTAATAATTGGTTTAAGGTTTGTTCACGTTCATCGTGACCGCCACCCATACCAGCACCACGTTGACGACCTACCGCATCGATTTCATCGATGAAGATAATGGCCGGTGCATTTTTCTTCGCAGTATCGAATAAGTCACGAACACGACTTGCCCCAACACCGACGAACATTTCTACAAAGTCAGAACCTGAGATAGAGTAGAAAGGTACTCCTGCTTCCCCAGCTACTGCTTTAGCTAATAATGTTTTCCCTGTTCCTGGAGGTCCTTCTAGTAAAACCCCAGCTGGGATACGAGCTCCTAACGCATTATAACGTTTTGGATCTTTCAAGAATTCAACAACTTCGACTAATTCTTGCTTTTCCTCTTCTGCTCCAGCGACGTCACTAAAGCGTACTTTGCTTGCGCTCTTATCACTTTCTTTTGCTTTTGATTTTCCAAAGTTCATTACGCCCCCTGGTCCACCAACGCCACCGCCTTGTTGTTTCATCATCATATAGAAGAAACCAAACATTAAGACTAATGGCAATAAGCTAATTAATAGAGACATAAACATAGAGTTATCGCTTGGTTCGATAACTTTTACTTCTGTGCCTCGTTGACGAGCTTCTTTTGTAATCTCATCTAAAGAACTATCGCTTGGTAAGATAATGGTACTAAATTGAGGATTTGCTTTTGTCTTTTTGCCACCACCAATTACTTTTAGACCATCTTTCTCTTTTGGTTGATCGTTCTTTTTCACATCCAGTGTACCTTGTACTTTATAGACGCCATCTGCTGGCTGTAACGTCATTTCTTTAATTTTACCATCGACTAAGTTTTGACTAAATGTCGAATAATTTATTTCCGTACTTGGGGATTTAGTATCACCAAATAGGAAGTAAACCAACATTGCAACGCCTAAAAACAAAAGCACATAGTATAAAATACTCTTCCGTTTCTTTTGTTTCATTCTTTTACTCCTCTTTGTTTTCCCCTATTTGGTATAAATTTCTTCTTTTAATACACCAACGTAAGGGATTTGACGATATTTCTCTTCATAATCTAATCCATAACCAACAACGAATTCATTTGGACACATGAATCCTACATAGTCTGCTTCAATATCAATTAAGCGTCCTTCTTTTTTGTCTAATAAAGTAACAATTTTCACGCTATTTGCGCCACGCTCTTTTAATAAATCAACAACTAAGCTTAATGTACGTCCACTATCGATGATATCCTCTACGATTAATACATCGCGTCCTTTTACATCGGCAGTCAAATCACGATTAATGATTACTTCACCTGTAGATTCTGTTCCTCCCATGTAGCTAGAAACATCCATGAAATCCATTTCTAATTGTACATCCATGCATTTTACTAAATCTGCCATAAAAGGAATAGAACCTTTTAATAGACCAATTAACAAAGGTACATTTCCTTCGTATACTTTTGCTAATTCTTCGCCTAATTCATGAGTTCTTTTCGCAATTTCTTCCTGTGAAAAAATAACATATTTAATATCTTTTTCTAACATATATGTTCCTCTCTTACTATTCCTTCTTCTTTGAATTTTTTTGATAGTATATAATGTAATTTATTTTACCAGTTTCTTGGTAATTACTCAAATACCCTCGTTTCAATCCTAGAACACCCAACACCTTTTCTTCCTTTGTTATCACCCACTGCTTTTGGCGAAGTGGTTGTGGAATCTTGGCATTGATAAATAGTCGAGTTAACTTTTGATGGGACTCTGGTCCGATTTTTATTTTATCGCCAGATTTTGGATGACGTACTGAGAGATTTTGTTGCTGTAAAATCTCTTCTGGAAAAGCCCAAACTTGTGATTCCCAGTCCTCTGTTTTCTTCGTTGGCTTTTGTGATCCATAGTAGAGATAAGTCTCCGCATCTAATTGTACCACTGATTCAAAAGAAAGGAGATGTGTAAGCTCTTTTTCTTGGATTAAAACTTCTTTTTGTAAAGAAAGTTGTTGATAAGAACGAGTAAAACACATTCCTTGCCAAAGATATTGTTTCGTTCCTGATTGTTCTTGGCACATCTTTTGTAGCTCTTTTTCGACTTGTGCGTTCCACAATTTTCCTTGTTCAATAAAATAAGTTTCTGCAATATACCATAAAAATAAAGTTAACTCATCTTCTTCTATTTGTGCTAAATTCCAAACTTGTGGCTTCATTTCTCTTTTTTTAGCAATCTCTCTTGCACTTTTTTCCAACCAACGATTTTGCAAAGATAATTGTTCTTGATAACGTAGCACTTGTTCTTTCCATTGTGGATTTTCTTTTTCTAATTGAGGAATCCAATAATGACGAATTCGATTTCTTTGATAGTGTAAATCGGTATTACTCTCATCTTCAAAGTACTGTTGATTTTGACTTTCAAGCCACGTTTTCAATTCTTCTTTTGAAAAAGACAATAACGGACGCCACAAATAACCCTCACCAAATTCACGTAATTCTTCGATTCCAGTGCAATGCCAAAGATGAGTTCCTCGAAAAATTCGTTGCATTATTGTTTCTATTTGATCATCTTGATGATGAGCGGTACATAAAATATCATACTCTTCTTCTTGCATCGTTTTTTGAAAACAAGCATAGCGAAACTCTCGTGCTTTTGCCTCTATATTATTTTCTGAAGGAGTCCAATCATAACGATAAAAAGGCACATCACGTTTTTGACAAAGAGCTTCAATCATTTTTGCCTCTTGTTCTGCTTCTTTTCTTAAGTGATGTTGAATATGAATGATGCCATAGGAATTCGGTGCTAGTTGAGCGAACAATTCCCACAGTGCCATTGAATCACTTCCTCCAGAAATCGCTAGTAAAAATTTCATTTTTCCTCCAAAAAAAGAGCTGGTTACCCAACTCTTTTCATTTATATTTAACTACGGCGTCCACCACGACCACCGCGTTTTCCTTCTGTATTGCGACGTAAGGAAGAAAGATTTTCTTCACTTGTTTTTAAAAAGTCACTCATTAAACTTTCAAAATCTACTTGTTTTTTTCGTTTATTCATAGGAGCTTTCTTTTTCATCGCATCTTTTTTAGCGGGAGTTGTTTCTTTTTTAGGTTCTAAACAACGACGGATAGATAAAGCAATTTTCCCATCTTCTGAAATAGATAAAACTTTTACAGTTACTTCATCTCCAACAGATAAAACATCATGAATATCATTTACATAATCATTAGATACTTCACTGATATGTACTAATCCATTTTGTTTTTCTCCTAAATCTACAAAGGCCCCAAATTTTGTAATCCCTGTAATTTTTCCTTTGTATTTTGCTCCTACTTCCACTGACATAAATTAATCCCTTTCCTGTGATTACTCACAAATTCCTTGTTTTATTCTTTTGTTTGTGCAGGCTCCGCCGAAGAGCTTGTACTTTCTTCAGCAGTATCTCCACTATCACTATCTTTTGGGAAAACGTAAATCTGTTCACCATCTTTTGATAAGAAATAACGAGCACGAGCTAGTTTTGCGACATACTCTGGATCATTCAATTCTTTGATTTTAATTTGCAATTGTCGACGTTCACTCGATAATGACGTTGCTTCTTTTTCGACGGAAGATTGGACTTCTTTTAAATGATGAAGTTGTAGTCCATATTGTACAAAGCCAAAACTACATAAGAGAATTAAAAATAGACAAAAGGAAACGATAATTAAAAAGATATTTTGTTCTTTTCTTTCTTTTTTTGTCATCGCTTTACGTTCTTTTATCCAAGCTTCTTTTTTCTTTTTCCAGAAGCTTTCTTTTTTTGGTTCTTCTTTTTTCATTTCGTCCTCCCTTCTATAATGATAGTATTATTATATCATAAGCTTTCTTTCGTTGTACCATTTTCATCAAAAGGAATTCTCTCTTCTGATACTAAACGATACATTTCAGAAGCATCTTTTTTCTTCGTTGAATCCATAATTTCTAATACTTCAAACGTTGATTTTTTATGTCCAAAACGAATCGTAATTTGATCTCCTACCTTTACAGGGGTAGAACATTTTGCTTGTTTCTCATTGATCCAAATTCGACCTTGATCTGCGACTTCTTTTGCGACTTGTCGACGTTTAATAATTCTTGAAACTTTTAAAAATTTATCAATTCTCATCTATTTCCCTCCTATTTTTGCAAAATATTTACCAAATGGTAATTGTAACCAATCTCGTAAAGAAAACATTCTTTGTTGAAAGACAAGCCAAAGGTAGCTTCCTCCGCCTAAAACAAAAAATAGGAAAAACCAAAGCAATGCCTCTCCTCGTGAATATTCCATCTTCAACCCTAAGAAAAAGGATACGAGCATCAAGCTACCAAAAATCGTTAATGCAATCCCTTGTTGCCAGTAAAAATGGAAAGGCAAACGTTCTCTTTCTTTTAACTGCCATTTTAAACTATAATTGGCCACAATTAAACTACAAAGTGTGCTTATTACTACACCTAAAAAATGGCACTTAGGAATCAAAAGAAGGTTTCCTATCATTTTAACTAGAATGGCACATAATAAACTCCAAATAATTTTTCCTTCTTTTTCTTCTTTTTGGGCCACTACAATCCAATATTGATACATCGCCATTAAAAAAATAGCAAACATCAAAAAAGAAAGACTCACACTACCCATTTTATTTTCAAATAAAATCGTATTTAAAAACGGCATCAATCCAAATAAACCAAGACTTGCTCCTAGGCCATAAAAACAAATGCCTTTTCTTAAAATTACGGTTTTTCGTTTTTCCAAGCATTTTTTCTTTTCTTTATGTGCTTGTAACAACTGAGGAGCAAAACCAGAAACTAAACTCGTTAAAATCGCTAATCCCACTTGTAATAAAGGTTGTCCTCGATCATAAACTCCTTTTGCAACCTGAGCTTCTTCTAAGCTCCATCCTCCCTTTTGCAATAAAGGAATATCCATCAATGCATCCATTCCTTGCAAGACCAGCAATAAAGAAAGACCAAGAGCTAGCACAAAACAATGTTGCCAAAAGCGTTGAAAAAGACTTTTTTTGGGCCAAGAAAAATGCCAATGAATGCCTTCTCTTTTTTGCAAATAAAGCGTTGAACAAAGCATGCCCACAAAAGAACCTCCTAAAGCAAGAGTCGCAATAGAATAAATCGTAAGTTTAGGAAAACAATAAATTCCCAGCATTGTAATCCCTAAAATAAAAGTTACACGAACACTTTGTTCAATCACTTGCGAGTAAGCAAAATGATTTAAGGTTAACTCTTTTTGACTTTTCCCACGAGCAAAAGATAAGAAAGGAGCAATGACAAATAGTAACGCATTGACTTGAATCAGTGGTGCTAACGCTCGATTTCCCATCTTTTGAGCCATCATTGGAGCAAAGAAGAAAAGCAAAAGAAAAATAACTATCCCGACTAAAAAAAGTAAGCAGAGTAATTGTCCTTGTTTTTCTATTCTTTCTTCTTCTTTTGTTTGTAATAACTCCTTAGCAATAAAAAGAGGAACTCCACTTAACGTTAAACTCAAGCAAAGGCCATAAATAGGATAGGCTTGCTGATAAACATAGAAGCCATAATCACCCACAATATTTTGTAAAGGAATACGGTAAGCGGCACTCAAAATCTTACTAATAATTCCCGCTAAGGTTAATAAGCTAATTCCTTTAGTGATCTTTTGCAGCGACATATTTTTCTTCCATTTCTCCTAGATTTTGACAAAATTGAGCGACACATTGCCAATGTTCTTGCCAAGTACCTTGCTTTTCTTTATAAACAAAAAAGAGTTGAGTACCTTGTTTTTTCATTTGCCAATTTTTTGAAGGAATCGCCTGCATATATTGTGGCGGAGTGAAAGGCGCTTTTTCATTCATAAAGATAACCCATTGATCTTTTTGTTCCTCAATTTTTTCTACATAGGCATGAGAAGCTTCCCATTTTAAAGCCACCATATCTAATAAGTTCTGTACTGCTTTTGGATATTCACCAAAGCGATCAATAAAGTCCATGGTTATTTCAGCCAATTCTTCTTTAGAAGAAAGACAACGCAAACGACGATACATTTCTACTTTTAAAGCCGGAGATTGAATGTAGTCATTTGGAATATAAGCATCACAAACACAATGAATTTTTGTATCTGGATATTGAACTTCTACTTTTCCTTGTTTTCTTGCGACTGCTTGTTGTAATAATTCATTATATAGGTCAAATCCGACTTCATTGATGAATCCATGTTGCTTGGAGCCTAAAATATCTCCTGCTCCACGAATGGATAAATCACGCATCGCAATTTTAAAACCAGCTCCTAATTGCGTAAACTCACGCAAAGCACTCAATCGCTCTTCACTTTCACCACTTAAAAGTTTAAATGGCGGATACATAAAGTAGGCATGTGCCAATCGAGAGCTACGACCAACCCGACCTTTTAATTGATACAATTGAGAAAGTCCCATTTTTTCTGCGCCATCAACGATAATTGTATTCACATTAGGCATATCTACTCCTGTTTCAATAATCGTTGTAGTAATTAAGACATCCGCATTCCCAGATAAAAATTCAAAGAGAACATTTTCTAGTTCATGCTCTTGCATTTGTCCATGAGCACATAAAAAACGAAGGTTTGGCATCCATTGTTGCAGCTCTTGCAGCTTTTCAGGCATAGTTTCTACTTGATTAAATAAATAGAAGACTTGTCCTCCACGAGCGACTTCCCTTTCAATCGCATCGCGCACTACTTCTAAGTTGTATTCTAAAACATACGTTTGTACTGGATAGCGGTTCATCGGTGGAGTTTCTAATACAGATAAATCGCGTACCCCCATCATTGACATATGTAGAGTTCTTGGAATAGGCGTAGCGGTTAACGTTAACACATCCACTTTTGTTTTCAATTGTTTCAATCGTTCTTTATGACGAACCCCAAAGCGTTGTTCTTCATCAATAATAATTAACCCTAAATCATGGAAGATAACGTCTTTAGATAATAATCGGTGCGTTCCCACGATGATATCAATCGTTCCTTCTGCTAATTCATTTAAAATCTCTTTTTGCTCTTTTTTCGATTTAAAACGATTCAAGATTCCTACTTTATAAGGAAAATCACGCAATCGTTTCATAATGGTTGTATAATGTTGTTCCGCTAAAATCGTTGTCGGTACAAGAAAGGCTACTTGCTTATGGTCACGAATCGCTTTAAAAGCCGCACGTAAAGCTACTTCTGTTTTTCCATAGCCAACATCTCCAACTAAAAGACGATCCATGGGTTGTTCTTTTTCCATATCTGCTTTAATTTCTCTTGTACTACGCAATTGATCTTCGGTTTCCGCATACGGAAATTGGTCTTCAAATTTGCGTTGTACTTCATCATCTTTAGAAAAAGCAAAGCCTTTTTCTAATTGGCGTTGAGCATATAATTCAATTAACTCATCTGCCATATCTTCGACTTGACGTTCAACCTTATGTTTTGTCTTGTGCCAAGTTTTATTATCTAAACGATTTAATTTAGGCGTTTTATTTTCCAAAGAGACGTATTTTTGAATACAATTCAATTGATCTACTGGAATGAAGAGCTGGTCTTCATTTTGATATTGAATTTTCAAGTAATCTTGATGAATTCCATCTCGCTCAATAGTTTCTAATCCTAAATATTGACCAATCCCATGATTGATATGGACAACATAGTCACCTACTTTTAAATCAGTATATTGTTTTAAGCGTTCAACATTATTTTCTTTGTGTGAGCGTACCACTCTTTGCTTGACACTGGCAAAAAGTTCTCGTTCTGTAATAATGAGTACTTTTCCTTCTTCCCAAGAAAATCCATGTTCAAAAGGAGCTAAGGCAATTTGCATTTTCCCTTCATAAATCTCATCATCTACAAAAATCGCTTCTTCATCAATATCTGATAAGACTTGGGCAATTTTTTGCGTTCCTTCTTTTGTCTTGGCAGTAAAAAGAATCGTCCATTGTTGAGTTTGGTACATTTGTAATTCTTTTTTCAATTGATCGAGTTGACCAAACCAGCGTTGTAAATGTTGACAATGGAAAGGATAGGTCGCATCAAAAGAGAGATTTCCTAAACCTTTTTGTAAGAAAGAATAATAAATTCCTTGATGAGGACAAGCTTTACGTAAGGCTCTTAATGAATATGGTTTTGGCACTTCATAAGGAAGGTACCCCATATGATATTGTTCCTGTTGCCACTGTTCCCATTCTTTTTCATTATTTTTTTCCAAGGAAAAACTTTGTGATAGATCTTCCCATACTAAAATATCTTCTGTAGAAAAATAATCCGTAACTTTTCCCCACGAACGATAAAATGGTAAATAATGTCGATCATAAGGAGTATCTTCTCCTTCCGCCCAAAAAGAAAAGACTTCTTTTTCTAACAACTCTTCTTTTGGTAAATGCAAAGCTTGTAGCTGTGCTTTTGCATGCTCACGATCTTCTTTTGTCATCCATAAAAGTTGTAAAGGAGAAATTTGTACGTATTCTTTTTCTTCTAAAGAACGCTGTGTTTCGACAGAAAAACTACGGATGCTATCAATTTCTTCTGCAAAAAAATCGATACGCACAGCTTCTTCTTGATTTACTGGATAAATATCCAAAATTCCACCACGTAAACTAAACTCTCCTACATCGGTTACTTCATCCACTCGTTTATACTGCAAACGAACCAATTGTTCTAGTAATTCAGAAAAAGCATATTCTTTTCCTACTTCCAAATGTAATTGTTGTTCTTGCCATTCATTTTTTGGCACCACATATTGAGTCAGTGCTGTACTATTGATTAAAAAGATTCCTTCTTTGTCTTCTGCTAATGCATTTAAAGCTTCAATATTACTTCTTGTCTTTTCTAAATCACTTAGATTTAAATTTATCAAATAACTATCATTTGCAGTAAAGGTATAAATAGATTCTAAGCCCCAGTTTTCTAATTCATTTTTCAATTGGTATACTCGTTCCTCTTGTGGAACAATAATTATCATTCGTCTTTCTTTTTTGGCAAGTGAAAAAAGATGCCAACCTTCTAAACTCGGTGCCATCCCTAATAATAAAATTCGTTTTTTCTCTGCCAATTCCTCTTGCAAACTTGAAAATGGTGCTTTTGTTTCTAGCCAACTTGTAATACTCATGCTTTTCCCTTCTTTTGATTAAAGCGATTCATGACCATTGAAAAATCAGAAGTCTCAATCCAATAAAGTAATGCTTCTACTCCATTTTGAATCGCAAATTCAATTTCCATTCGTTCCTCTTTAGAAAACGGATGTAGTACATGGTAGACCACTGTTTTTCCAGGATGTGGACGACCAATACCAATTTTTAAACGTAAAAATTTTTGTGTGCCGCAGTTTTGGAAAATACTCTTTAAGCCATTATGTCCACCAGCACTTCCTGAAGCACGAAAACGTAAAGAACCACAAGGTAAATCTAAATCATCATGAACAATCATAATATCTTCTAATGGGATTTTATAAAAATCAACCACCGCACGAACAGATTCCCCAGATAAATTCATATAAGTACTTGGTTTTAAAAGTAAAATTTTCTCTCCTTGTTCAGAAAAACTAGCAATTTCTCCTTTAAATGCTCGATCAGAATGGAAAGAAATTCCTTTTTTCTTCGCTAATTCATCCAAGACCATAAATCCAATGTTATGTCTTGTCCCTTCATATTCTGTTCCAATATTTCCTAATCCGACGATTAACTTCATAAAAAGTTCCTCCTCTTTAATTATCACTTCATTATAGCATAGTAAAAAAAAGAAAAAGAAGAGGAACCTCTTCTTTTTCTTTCTCTGTCTCTATTGTAAGCCTTTCGCAGCTTTTTCTGCATCTTTTGCTTGTTGTTTTGGTGTTTCATTTCCTTTGAAAACTAATACCGGTGTTCCCACAGGTACCGTTTCAAAAACTTGAGCCATCACATCCGGTGGAGTATTTACACAACCGTGAGATCCATACCCTTGTTCCCATAGTTTTCCACCAAAAGCTGGTTGCCAATTAGCATCATGAATACCAATACCTGTCCAATCGATTGGCATCCAATAAGCTACTGGACTTGCATATCCTGGACCACGTAAAATTGCATTACGTTCTTTATTCCATACATAGAATACACCAATAGTTGTTGGTGATTTTGGTTCACCAGAAACAATATTTGTTTCAATTACTTTTTTCCCTTTTATGTAGATAAACATTTTTTGTTTATTTAAATCGACTTCTACATAAGAGTTGCCAATAATTTTTCCTTTTGGACTAGCTGCTCCATTCGTAATTGGTACACGTTTGACATCTTTCCCTTTTAAAATATCCGCAATCAATGCTGGAGTTTCTTGATCTGGACTAATTGTCCATGTATATGTATCAAAAGGAACGTTTACTGTACCACTTTCTGTTGATTTAAACTTATAATTCTTTCCAGTCGGAGTATCTTTTTTCGCTAACTCCGTTACATAAGCATGAACTTGATCATAATCTAAATCTACTTGTCCATTATCATCTAAAATAACCCATTTTTTAATTTCAGAGTTTGGAATTTCGACGGTTTTTCCATTTAAAATGTATTCCACTTTTTCATTTTGAATTTTTTCAATTTTTTCTTTAATTTCTTCAATAGAATCACTTGAACCTGTGACATGAGGTTGAACAAAGTAATCATCTAAATTCAACGTAGATTTATGATCGTATAAAGCTTTTTGAATTGCATCCATCGCCTTATTAACCTGAATCTTTGTTCCCAGTTTTCCAGCAATTACTTTTACTTCTCCATCTTCTAAACGAATTTTGGCATCCGTTGCTGATTTTTTATCTACATTGTAATTAACAATATCTTGCTTAATTTCTGACAATTTATCTTTTAAACGATTGGATACAATCGCATCAGGTAATGTCAGTTTTGTTTTATGACGATATGCTTTTGGCCAATTGAAAATATCTTGACTTTGTAAATTTTGTTTTAAGAAAGATTCACATTCTCCTTTATTATTAATTTCATTAATGTTCACTTTCTTCCAATCTTTACCGTCAATTTGCAAAGTCAATGTATAATTTTCTGTTTTTTGATCTATTTTTTCAATTGCTTCTTTATATGTTTTATTTCCAATATCGATTCCATTAAAGCTTGTATTTGGGAAATAATGTGTATTATACTGTACTGCCTTTACACAGTATCCTCCACCTAATAAAACAATTAAAATAAAAATCACAACAAATGTAAGCTTCTTTTTATCCATTGGCTTTTTATTTAACTTTGGCTTTTTATTTTCTTTCATTTTATAACCCTCTAAAATCAATTTATTGATTCTTATTTTCCTTTATAAACTCACATCTAAAATCTTTATATTCTTTATATTGACATAATCCCTATCGTTGCGCAAGACTTTGCGAACTTTTTTAGATAATAAAAAAAAGACCGTCCCAAACTGGAACGATCAACGATGACCCGTACGGGATTCGAACCCGTGTTACCGCCGTGAAAGGGCGGTGTCTTAACCGCTTGACCAACGGGCCATATGGAACGGAGAAGGAGGGATTTGAACCCTCGCGCCAGTCTCCCGGCCTACACCCTTAGCAGGGGCGCCTCTTCAGCCACTTGAGTACTTCCCCAGTCAAGTCAATGGGCCTAAGTGGACTCGAACCACCGACCTCACGCTTATCAGGCGTGCGCTCTAACCAGCTGAGCTATAGGCCCTTTTTTCAAAAAGCGGGTGACGAGAATCGAACTCGCGACAATAGCTTGGAAGGCTATAGTTTTACCACTAAACTACACCCGCATGTATAAGATGGCGCGAGACAGAGTCGAACTGCCGACACACGGAGCTTCAATCCGTTGCTCTACCAACTGAGCTACCGCGCCATAACGGTCCCGACGGGATTTGAACCCGCGATCTCCTGCGTGACAGGCAGGCATGTTAACCCCTACACCACGGAACCTTAATTGCGGGAGCAGGATTTGAACCTACGACCTTCGGGTTATGAGCCCGACGAGCTACCAGACTGCTCCATCCCGCGATATTAATATGTCCTTATAAGGAGGATAAGGGATTCGAACCCTTGCGTGCTTTTACACACCTGACGGTTTTCAAGACCGTTCCCTTCAGCCGGACTTGGGTAATCCTCCATAAACATGACCCGTACGGGATTCGAACCCGTGTTACCGCCGTGAAAGGGCGGTGTCTTAACCGCTTGACCAACGGGCCAACGTCATGTTTAACATGTAATGGGCCTAAGTGGACTCGAACCACCGACCTCACGCTTATCAGGCGTGCGCTCTAACCAGCTGAGCTATAGGCCCTTCTTTAAAAAGCGGGTGACGAGAATCGAACTCGCGACAATAGCTTGGAAGGCTATAGTTTTACCACTAAACTACACCCGCATAAAAATAACGGTCCCGACGGGATTTGAACCCGCGATCTCCTGCGTGACAGGCAGGCATGTTAACCCCTACACCACGGAACCTTAATTGCGGGAGCAGGATTTGAACCTACGACCTTCGGGTTATGAGCCCGACGAGCTACCAGACTGCTCCATCCCGCGATATTAATATGCGTTATAAGGAGGATAAGGGATTCGAACCCTTGCGTGCTTTTACACACCTGACGGTTTTCAAGACCGTTCCCTTCAGCCGGACTTGGGTAATCCTCCATAAATGGACCTTGTAGGACTCGAACCTACGACCGGACGGTTATGAGCCGTCAGCTCTAACCAACTGAGCTAAAGGTCCGAGTCAACAATCGCGGCGGAGGGAATCGAACCCCCGACCTCTCGGGTATGAACCGAACGCTCTAGCCAGCTGAGCTACACCGCGATTTTATTATAAAAATAATAAAATGGAGCCTAGGAGGATCGAACTCCTGACCTCCTGCGTGCAAAGCAGGCGCTCTCCCAGCTGAGCTAAGGCCCCATAAGTCTTC
>NZ_AMYT01000001.1 GCF_000313915.1 Catellicoccus marimammalium M35/04/3 | reverse complement strand
TCAAGTTTGTTCATTGAAAACTGGATAATTGAATGAATATATACCGAGAAAACACCGCGTTGAATGAGTTTTTAATAAAGTTCAACACTTATTTTCTTAAATAGGTGATAATAATCGCTAATAAGGTTAAGTTAATAAGGGCGCACGGTGGATGCCTTGGCACTAGTAGTCGATGAAGGACGGGACTAACACCGATATGCTTTGGGGAGCTGTAAGTAAGCATTGATCCAGAGATTTCCGAATGGGGGAACCCAACATCTTTTATAGGATGTTATCATTAACTGAATTCATAGGTTAATGAAGGCAACGCAGTGAACTGAAACATCTAAGTAGCTGCAGGAAGAGAAAGAAAATTCGATTCCCTGAGTAGCGGCGAGCGAAACGGGAAGAGCCCAAACCGTGAGGTTTACTTCACGGGGTTGTAGGACTAGACATTAAGAGTTACAAAGTGATGAGATAGTAGAACAAGATGGAAAGCTTGATCGAAGAGGGTGAAAATCCCGTATACGAAATGTCATCACCTCTGTTTAGTATCCTGAGTACGGCGGAACACGTGAAATTCCGTCGGAATCTAGGAGGACCATCTCCTAAGGCTAAATACTCACTAGTGACCGATAGCGAACCAGTACCGTGAGGGAAAGGTGAAAAGCACCCCGGGAGGGGAGTGAAAGAGAACCTGAAACCGTGTGCCTACAACAAGTCAAAGCCCGTTAATGGGTGATGGCGTGCCTTTTGTAGAATGAACCGGCGAGTTACGATCCCATGCGAGGTTAAGTTGAAGAGACGGAGCCGCAGCGAAAGCGAGTCTGAATAGGGCGATAGAGTATGTGGTCGTAGACCCGAAACCATGTGATCTACCCATGTCCAGGTTGAAGGTGCGGTAAAACGCACTGGAGGACCGAACCCACGTACGTTGAAAAGTGCGGGGATGAGGTGTGGGTAGCGGAGAAATTCCAATCGAACTTGGAGATAGCTGGTTCTCTCCGAAATAGCTTTAGGGCTAGCCTCGGAATGAAGAATCATGGAGGTAGAGCACTGTTTGGGCTAGGGGTCCATCTAGGATTACCGAACTCAGATAAACTCCGAATGCCATTGATTTATATCCGGGAGTCAGACAGTGAGTGATAAGATCCATTGTCGAAAGGGAAACAGCCCAGACCACCAGCTAAGGTCCCAAAATATGTGTTAAGTGGAAAAGGATGTGGGGTTGCACAAACAACTAGGATGTTGGCTTAGAAGCAGCCATCATTTAAAGAGTGCGTAATAGCTCACTAGTCGAGTGACCCTGCGCCGAAAATGTACCGGGGCTAAACACATTACCGAAGCTGTGGATAGAACCTATGGTTCTATGGTAGGAGAGCGTTCTTAGGGCGTTGAAGTCAGATCGTGAGGACTGGTGGAGCGCTAAGAAGTGAGAATGCCGGTATGAGTAGCGAAAGACAGGTGAGAATCCTGTCCACCGTATGACTAAGGTTTCCTGGGGAAGGCTCGTCCTCCCAGGGTTAGTCGGGACCTAAGCCAAGGCCGATAGGCGTAGGCGATGGACAACAGGTTGATATTCCTGTACCAGTCATTGTTGTTTGAGCAATGGAGGGACGCAGTAGGCTAAGAAGAGCGCACGACTGGAAGTGTGCGTCCAAGCAGTAAGTCTGAAAGTGAGTCAAATGCTTACTTTTAGGGATGAGCTGTGATGGGGAGTGAAATTAAAGTAGCGAAGCTTCTGATGTCACACTGCCGAGAAAAGCTTCTAGTGAGACAATGACTGCCCGTACCGCAAACCGACACAGGTAGTCGAGGCGAGTAGCCTAAGGTGAGCGAGAGAACTCTCGTTAAGGAACTCGGCAAAATGACCCCGTAACTTCGGGAGAAGGGGTGCTGACCTATGGTCAGCCGCAGTGAATAGGCCCAAGCGACTGTTTACCAAAAACACAGGTCTCTGCTAAATCGTAAGATGACGTATAGGGGCTGACGCCTGCCCGGTGCTGGAAGGTTAAGAGGATGAGTTAGCGTATGCGAAGCTTTGAATTGAAGCCCCAGTAAACGGCGGCCGTAACTATAACGGTCCTAAGGTAGCGAAATTCCTTGTCGGGTAAGTTCCGACCCGCACGAAAGGCGTAACGATTTGGGCACTGTCTCAACGAGAGACTCGGTGAAATTTTAGTACCTGTGAAGATGCAGGTTACCCGCGACAGGACGGAAAGACCCCATGGAGCTTTACTGTAGTTTGATATTGAGTGTCTGTACCACATGTACAGGATAGGTAGGAGCCGTTGAAGCTGGGACGCTAGTCTCAGTGGAGGCGTCGGTGGGATACTACCCTTGTGTTATGGCCACTCTAACCCGCAACACTAAGCGTGTTGGGAGACAGTGTCAGATGGGCAGTTTGACTGGGGCGGTCGCCTCCTAAAAGGTAACGGAGGCGCCCAAAGGTTCCCTCAGAATGGTTGGAAATCATTCGCAGAGTGTAAAGGCAGAAGGGAGCTTGACTGCGAGACCTACAAGTCGAGCAGGGACGAAAGTCGGGCTTAGTGATCCGGTGGTTCCGCATGGAAGGGCCATCGCTCAACGGATAAAAGCTACCCTGGGGATAACAGGCTTATCTCCCCCAAGAGTCCACATCGACGGGGAGGTTTGGCACCTCGATGTCGGCTCGTCGCATCCTGGGGCTGTAGTCGGTCCCAAGGGTTGGGCTGTTCGCCCATTAAAGCGGCACGCGAGCTGGGTTCAGAACGTCGTGAGACAGTTCGGTCCCTATCCGTCGCGGGCGTAGGAAATTTGAAAGGAGCTGTCCTTAGTACGAGAGGACCGGGATGGACACACCGCTGGTGTACCAGTTGTTCTGCCAAGAGCATCGCTGGGTAGCTATGTGTGGACGGGATAAACGCTGAAAGCATCTAAGCGTGAAGCCCCCCTTGAGATGAGATTTCCCATTCGCAAGAAGTAAGACTCCTCAGAGATGATGAGGTAGATAGGTTGGAAGTGGAAGTATGGTGACATATGGAGCGGACCAATACTAATCAGTCGAGGACTTAACCAAAAGGTATAAGCATTCAAGATCCAGTTTTGAGTGAACAAACACTCAAGTAAATAGTGTGGTGATGATGGCAAGAAGGATACACCTGTTCCCATGCCGAACACAGAAGTTAAGCTTCTTAACGCCGATGGTAGTTGGGGGTTTCCCCCTGTGAGAGTAGGAAGTCGCCACGC